>JAUWVG010000162.1 GCA_030617525.1 Candidatus Aminicenantota bacterium
AGAATTCATAAAAAATGATTCTGCTGAGAGAGGCCGTCTTCCTGTCCAGATTAAAAACTATGGGAACAACACGTCTGTGCTCCGTAAGTTCAAAGGGAGAAATTTTGCCGGTCCTACCGAAGCCCAGGTTAAGATGATGTACAAAGGTCTGGGAGAATGGAAGCTCGTTGATCTAAAATACAAAAACAAAGAAAACAAGGACATCCAGCGGACGATCCTGTACGTGTATGTCAATGGAGACTGGATGGTCGGCGACGGTGGGGAACTGATTAAATAACACAGCTCTTTTTGTCTTCTTGAATTTTCCTTCCTTTTTCTACGCACTTTGGCATGGAATTTGCTCTATTCTCTGTCTGGTAGATTCCGAGGGAGAAGAATGCCTAAATATCATACACAACCAGAAAAGTTCGAAGACATTTTGTCTTCTTTTACGGGATCTCGCATCTTCATAACTGGGTTAAATATGTTCAATACGAATGAATGTAAAAAAATAAGACAGAAAAGCCAACCATCAGCATGCTTTTTTCGTCTATATAAATGAGAAAGACAATGAAGAGATACACACTCATACTCGTGCTTTTTGCCGCCGCCCTATTATGTCGCCCAACTCTTGCACAATTCACTCCCGATGAAATTAAACAGAGAGATTATTGGGAAGAATATCTAAGCACAGCTAAGATTTTAAGCAGTCGGCAGCTGAGCCGTAAGAGGGGTATTACTCAACCTTATGTGTTGCTTCTTGAAAAAGACGGCATAGCACGCAAGGCGATCTGGAAACCTATTGAGGGGCTCCAAAAAGGATTTGCAGAAAATTGGAGATGGGAGATTGCGGCCTATCGGCTGGATAAATATCTGGGATTGAATATGATCCCTCCGACTGTCGAAAGAAAGCATTTGCAGAAACGAGGATCCATCCAGCTGTGGATCAAAGCAAGTACGGGCTTAAAAGAAAAAAATGGGAAAAATTATGCCTTTGTGCAGAACAAAACATCAGCCTGGAATCGTTCGATGTTCTTGCAGCGGGCTTTTGATAATTTGATCGCAAATGAAGACCGCCACCTGGGGAATTATCTTATTACAAAAGATAAAAGAATTTTGCTTATCGATCACTCCCGGTCTTTTCGAACCTCAAAAGAATACACTTCTGATCTCATCTTTTCTGAAAATCACAGGGATGGAAACCTGATGATGAGGCAGCTCCCTATTTCTTTTATTGAAAAAATAAAGGCCCTTGATAGTGAATTGATAAGGGATATAACAGGTCATTACTTGACCGATAACGAAATAGATGCAGTTTTACTGCGCAGAGACCTCGTTCTTGAAGAGGTCAATCGAATTATTGGAGAATTTGGTCCATCAGATGTCCTTTATTAAAGGACAGGGGGCGTTCCTGATTTATCCCTCCTGAGAGATGTCACTTCCAGGATCGTCCCCTCTGATGGCTTTTTATTTAAAAAATAGAATCATTCCGATCAATCCCCGGGAGATCATTCCAAAACTGATGAAACCGTGAAACCAGTTGTAATTGGGGAATTTGAGATAAATAACTGCCATAACCGCCCCTAAAACTACGAGTTCTAAAGAACTTGCTTTAAATATTAAATTTGTCTCTCTTTCGTCGGGTATTGATTTGGATCTTGCCAGGATCAATCCAATAAAAAAGAGGATTAGCCCTAAAAGACCTATGTCACCCCAAATAAGGGTGAAAATAAAGACCAATATTCCAGCGCAGAGTTCAACTACAAAAAAAAGTAAATTGTTGCCGCGAATTTTCATTCTTTTCTCCTTTTTGTGATTCTGTGGTTTCATCTTTTATTCTAAATAGAAAATATCTTCTACCGGACTTTGAAAGACTTGAGCGATTAGTAAAGCAAGTCTGACAGACGGATTAAACTTGCCCCTTTCTATGGCATGAATGGTTTGTCTGGAAACCTTAACCAAATCTGCAAGCTGCTTCTGGGTCATCTCATCTTTCAGAAATCGGTATTTTCTCAAGT
Source organism: Candidatus Aminicenantota bacterium (assembly GCA_030617525.1). Classification (GTDB taxonomy): domain Bacteria; phylum Acidobacteriota; class Aminicenantia; order Aminicenantales; family Aminicenantaceae; genus JAUWVG01. The sequence goes on from JAUWVG010000162.1 coordinate 1,998, forward strand.
TGGTTTTTAATGTCATCAGAAATATGCCTCCATAAGAATGGATGTTTGGTCAATTAAACACGACATAAAGTAAATAATAAATGACATAATGTCAAGTTAAATTTATTTTTGTAAATAAAACTTGTCTAATTTAACCATATTTGAAATGTTTGCAGGTATTTAAAAAAATGATGAGATTATGAGTTTCCAGATAGAAAAATACATACGAGCTGCCACCGGACAGGATATTACATCCGGGATTATTGCTGTGATACAGTCATTCGAGTCAAGGATCAATCTGCATCCCCACCTCCACAAGCCTTTCCTCAGTTGGCTATGTCAGCTGAGGATAGAGAGGAATAAATGAGGGGGCTATTTTGAGAATTTTAGCTTTGCGAATATGTCCTTGTTTATTTCTGTAACCGGAGTTTTACTGTTTACGACTGATATTTCAAGTGTGGATTTGACTGCCTGGGGTGGTTCACAGGTCTGGTCATTGCAGGCTTGATAATAAAATTCCACCGGGATTTTATGTTTACCCAGTTCTAAATCCTCCGGCACATCAATTATTGCTCCTATAAAAAATTCTCCCTCAAAAACGGATGCCGGTTCATCCGAAAAAGACATATCTAATATGAGCGGATCCGGATATATGATCTTTGTGATTTTGAAATTCCTGTCAGAGAGAAGATCAAAAGATGTGGGGATGAGGAATTCGTCATTGGGAGTATCAGAGTTGATGTGCCAGCCGTTTTCAATTTTGACCTTAACGGCGACCTTGAGTTGGCGGTTGAGAGGGAGTTTATCCAGGTTCTGATACAATTTGATTGTTATGCGGTTTTCCTCTTCTTCAGATTGAGCGAAATTTACTGAGCCCAAAAGCAGTAGAGCCAATAGAATGCAGAAAACCGTTACGGTTTTTAAATTTTTCATGAGTTTTATCATCCCATTATTTCGGTAAAATCAAAGCTGTATTATAGACTTTCTATTGGACTTTGTCTCCACAAAAAACTTGACAAGGTTCGAAAAGACATATTGTATATAAACAAGGGATGGAGGATTAGTATTGCGGGAAAATATTCCCAACTTTAAGATAATTCTTTCAAAATATCGGATTTTTCTCATCTTTTTCATTTTATTTTCCCTCCTTTTTAAATCAGGATTTTCACAAAATCAATCCTCCCGAACCGTGTTTGTCAAAATTGTCGTTGATGAAGAATTCAGGAGAAAAGACTCCTGGCGCCGAGAGGCAAGGCGGCTGATTTATGAAACATCTCGAATTTTTAAGGATAATTTTGGCATAGAGTTTAAACTTCAGAGTATTGAATCCTGGTATTCACCGAATACACTGTTCTCCATGCATGCTCTTCTGAAAGACTTGAGACAAAAAAATGCCAAGGAAGACGCCGACATAATCCTCGGATTGACTTCACAGTATCATCTTAAGAATGATCTTTTGGGTGTGGCATCCTATCTGAATGGATTCGTCCTTCTGAGAAGGGTAAACTCTAGCTTTGTCATGAGGCAGACGTTGGTCCATGAATTCGGTCATCTTTTTGGAGCGATAGATCTTAATGAAAAAAAATCTGTAATGGGGAATGGTCAAATAGTTGAGTTTTTCGATGAATTCTCCAAAAGCATTATATTTGTGAACAAACACAGGAGTTTTCAACCCGGATCTTTTCCCCTTTCTCAACAGAGGTTTGATGAAGCGCTTTCTCTCTATGGAGAGCGAAAAAATCTCAACCTGAAGGAGACCGATCTTCATGTCCTGCTGGCTCTCATCTATTTAGAAAAAGGCGAGTTCGATGCCGTTGCCGAGGAGTGTATTCAAGCCATTCAAGTGGAGGCAGATCTCCCTGAAGTTCTCAACCTTTTGGGGATTTCATACCGGAAAAGCGGCCAAATTGACAAGGCCATAGAGGTTTATGAAAAGGTGAATCAGATCCGCCCCGATATTACAGAGGTGCACTTTAATCTGGGGATTGCCTACATGAAAAAAGGCAAAACCACTCAGGCTGAGCTGGAATTTAAAGAAGCCATCAAGCTCAATCCCAATTATGCCAAAGCCTACTCCAATCTTGGCCATCTCTACTTCAGTTCCGGAAGAATTGACGAGGCCATAAAAGAGACCAGAAAGGCACTGAAGATACGGCCAGATTTCCCGGAAGCTCTCAATAATATGGGCAGTATTTATATGCAGAGAAAGCTTGTCGATCTGGCTGCTATAGAATACCGAAAAGCGGTTGAAGCCAATCAGAAATTTCCGGAAGCTCATTACAATTTAGGACGTGTCTTTCTTTTCAAAGGGAATTTGGATTTAGCCGTCCTGGAATTCAAGAGGGCGATTCAACTCAATCCTGGCTACTACAAAGCATACTCCAATCTGGCCTCAGCTTTGTTGAAGAAGGGACAACCTGAAGAGGCATTAAAAGCGAGCCAGAAGAGCATCGCCATCAAACCGGACTATGCTTTTGCTTATTTTAATCAGGGCAGCGCATATTTGCAGTTGGGAGACATTAAACTGGCGAAAAAATCTTGTCTCTTGTCCATCTCTCTCGATCCCCTTTTGCCGGAATCATATAACCTTTTAGGTCTTGTGCTGATGAAAGAAGGAGACCCTCAAGCGGGAATTCAGGCTTGCTTGAAGGCCTTGGAGCTGAATCCGGACTTTCTCGAAGCTCATCTCAACCTGGGACACTACCATTTCAGTCTGAATCATTTCACTCAAGCCGCAACTTTTTATGAAAATGTGGTCCGTATCGATCCTCAATATTCGCAGGCATATAATAACCTGGCTGTCATATTTTATTTTAAAGAAAACTTCACTCTGTCTTCTCAATACATGAGAAAAGCCGAAGGATTGGGACTTTCTGTGCATCCTGATTTTAAAAAGCAGTTGGGCACAAAACTTAAAAAATAGTCCCGGACGTTTAGCTTTTTATCCTTTTCTTGTGAAGGAAGCATCCGCATTTCCGTGTTTTTTTTAGAGTTCTGGGAAGATGATGGAGAAATCCGTATGGAGGACGAGCGGGCATGGTTCATCTCCTTCGTGAGGAGAGGAGAGCGAGGAGGGAATCGAGCGAGTTTTTCTCGCTGGGGAAAACGAAGCGTGATTTCTAGTCACTTTACAGAACTCGTTTTCTTAAAATCACGGGATGGGGATGCTTTTACTCTATGGAAACTAGGTTATCGTTTGGATTTTTATCGATGAGATAATAGTAAGGATCAATTCCCACCTGAGCCGGAATCCCGTCTAAGATAAATGTAAGTTCCTGTGCGCCGGAAGGGATTTTGTGTTTTTCGAGATAAAGTTCCTCTCCATCGGCTCCGAAAACACCGAATGTGATGAAGTCATTCATGCTGATGACCTTTTCCTCTCCCTTTTCATCCGCCCGGACTTTATCGGCGAAGAACTTGAATTTTACGGAATACTTTCCGCTTTTTAGCTTCTCACTCGTCGCACTCATAGCCCTGTTATTTGACAAGGTGATCGTTTCGAGCCAGTCTTTAATGATGTATTTTAAATGTTCGGGTGTGGCTTCTTTCAAGTATTCAAGAAATTCAAACGAGGTGGTGAATGGCGGTTCCTGAAAAGCAACATTTTGAATGTATTTTTGTAAGGCTGCATTAAGGTTTTTTTCTCCGATATAATCCTGCAGTGCATTCATCACGACGATTCCCTTATCGTAGTTGACATAGGGTACTTCGCGGTTGCTGAAGAGCATTGGAACTTCTTCTTTAGTCTCCCTTGCTCGGCCCCGAAGATATTCGTCGATTTTCATTTTCAGATAATCATTTATTATCTGTTGGTTGTATTCATTTTTTGTCACCATGAGAGCTGAATATTGAGCCAAACTTTCCATTAAGAAGTAAAGTCCCTCCACATTTGCTCCCATAACCTGGTGTCCCCACCACTGATGAGCCACTTCATGGGCTGTGGCCCGGAATACATAGGCCACCTTTGTCCCGTCGAATTTGGCGATAAAGCCGTAGCCTTCGGAGAAGGGGATGATCGTTGGGAATCCTTCGGCCATAATCCTGTACTTGGGAAATTCAACGATTCTGATTTCATTGAACTGGTAGGGGCTAAAATTCGAGGTGTAGTAGTCGAGGGACATTTTTATAGATTTGATCATCATATCAATA
>JAUWVG010000357.1 GCA_030617525.1 Candidatus Aminicenantota bacterium
GGGAAGGAGTGTGTTTGGGTCAATTATTTTAACGATGGCCATGGATTGGGTGCTGCGGAAAGCGAAGAGATCTACAAAGATAAATGGAGCCGCATGCTCGAATGGTACAAAACCTATTTTGAAAAGGCCGACAAAGACAAAAAAAAGTAAATGAGAGTTCGATTTGGATTTGAAAGTTTGGTTGGCCTTATTGGCCTGATCGCCGTTTTACTGTTTGGGGATGTGGGAGGAGTTTCCCTTGTCCTGTTTGTCCTCTTCCCGGTCATCGTTCGGCTGAAAAAGGCTCACAAACCTGATGAGCGTGAGCTCCTGCTGTTCTATCAGACAAGTAATTTTACGTTGATCCTGATATTTATGGCCCTGGTGCTGATCTATGTGGCATCGGGGGTGAGGATAAATGGAAATATGGTCGGGGACAGCTGGTATCTCTTGAGTATCTCTTCAATTCTGTTCATCCACGGGCTGATCGGATTGGTGGTATTCAAGAAGGTGAGCTAAGATCTTAAGCGGGGGAGCCATCTGGGAACTTTATTTTTATATTCTCTATAATCCTGTCCCAGCTTATTTTCGAGGAGTTTTTCCTCGTGGCCCGCAATAAAATTATAAAAGATATAAATGAAGATACTCAAAGCCAGTGACAAAAGAGATAGTGTGGCCAGGGTAAGTCCCGCATAGATCAATATCATAGCCAGGTACATGGGGTGCCGCACAAAAGAATAGATCTCTTTTTTAATGACCTGAGGGGAGTCCCTTTTCTCAGTAAAAACCATCCGCATTGATTTTTTCGCTAAATAAAAACTAACCACGAGAAGTAATCCGGCAGGAACCAGCCGAATAATAAGAGGTACGTACCCAGCCAAAAATGTTGAAAACCTAAAAACAAAAGAATCGAGGGCCCATAGAGCAAGAAACACAATCAAAAAAATAAGCTGGCCGGCGTCCCCGAAGGGATGCTCACCAACAAGGTCTTCCCGGTTTTCGTGACGGCGTCCCATTTATTTCACCGGAGAAATCGTTTTTGCATCAAAGATTTTCTGCAGCAGAGTGCCGACATCCGCTCCTGAGACTTGGTGGCCCCGCAGGTAGGTGTTGACCCTGTGGACAAAGACCATGTCGTGTTCGGGAATGATGATGACATAATGTCCCCCTGCGCCTCTAGCTGAGTAGGTCCCTTCCTTGAGCTTGACATTCGGCAGATGGGGAAAGGAGTTGTGGTCTCTGGCCACCCACCACATGTAGCCGTACCCGTCAACTCCGTAAAGATTCGCATCCGAGTGATAGCGTGTGGACTCTTCCACCCACTCCCTGGGGATGACCTGTGTGCCGTTCCAATTCCCTTTTCTCAGCATGAGGAGCCCGAACCGGGCAAAATCCCGGGCTGTGATCGCAAAGGGATAGGCCGGATGGATGGATTCTTCTCCATTGACATACCATCCATTCTCAGCCGTGAAATCCTCCATGCCGATGGGGATGGCGATCTCCTCTGTCATGGCCTCGAAAATTTTCTTTCCCGTAAGCTGTTCAAAGATTGTGCAGAGAACATTAAAGTCCCAGTTGTTGTAGTACCAGTGGGTTCCCGGCTTTACGGTGTGCCTTTCGGGTTTGAGGGCCTTCATCCCCGCCGATTCATACAGAGCCGTGTGGTAGATCCCTGAGCGGGCCTTTATGCAGTCCCTGATGGTCGCTTTCTTTTCGATGTCGGAGAGGGGAGGTTTGTCGTCGATCCCGAGTTCTTCCATGGTTTTATCCAGGTCGATAGTCCCGTTTTTCACATAGTTTCCATAGAGGGGACTCAACAGGCTTTTCCGGGTTGAATGGGACATAAACCTTTGTTCAACCTCTCCCCATTCATACAGGATGATCCCGTCAACCACGATCACAACAGCCGAGGTCTTTAGGGTTTCGGCAAATTTCTTGGCGGCTTCGAGCTTTTTTGTTGAGTAACCCAGGTCTTCGGGTTTTTCCGCCTTAGACCAGGTTTTGCCGGGAAATCTCTCCTGTGCTGCAGAATCTGGGATTACAAACAGCAAGGCGAGTAGAATGAAAAGAACATATTTTGGTTTGGGAATATTCATTTTCTCTCCTCTGTTAATACATATTATTATGTTATTCTCATATCACAGCAAAAATTATTGGTCAAATTTTGAGTGAAAGATGTGAGCATCTCCATTTCCGTGATATGAAGAATGAGTTCTGTAAAGTGAAAAGAAACCACGTTGCGTTTTCCCCAGCGAGGAAAACTCACTCGATCTCCGTCCTCACTCTCATTTCCCCTTAAGGGAAATGAACCATGCCCGCTCGTCCTCCGATACGGATTTCTCCATCATCTTCCCAGAACTCTTAAAAAAAATCACGGAAATAGAGATGCTTACGTAAAAGATCCCGAAATTTTAAGTCTATATTTCCTCTAGAGAGCTGATGGGCGCATAAAATCCTTTGGCTGTCATCTTTGCCAGGATGACATCGCCCTTCTCAGGATCGACATGATTGTTCAGGACGGCCCGAATTTTTAGTTCTTTTTTCTTTCAATCAGTCCAATAATCCCCGGCAGGATGATGACTGTTGTCAGGAAGCAGGCTCCCACTCCGAGAAAAAGCGCTCCGCCGAGCTGGCCGAAACCGCGCCAGATGGAAAAGACCAGGGATCCGAATGCAAACATGGTCGTCAGAGACGTCAGGAATATCGCCTTTCCCGTGCTGGAGAAGATTGTATGGATCTTGCCCCTCCCCTCATGCCTCCAGCGGTGGATAATGTGAACTCCATCATCAATGCCGATACCGAGAATCAGGGGAAAACCCATAACATTCATGACCGTCATCATCATGCCCGAAAGTTTCATGAGCCCGATCATCCAGAATACGCCGAACGCCAGTGGAATCATCGCCATGAGGGCATGAAGGGGATTGCGGAAATCGATCCACAGCAGGAAAAATACTACGACAAGGGTCAACATCATGGCATTTTTCCCGTCGCGCCCGATGACCTGGACGAGGGCCGCAAAGACCGGGGGCATTCCTGTGGCTTTGTCACTTACCATTTCCAGATCGGCTACAAAACGTTTGAGAAATTCCGCGTCTTTCCACACATCGCTGGAGGGGAAAACAGTCACAAGAAATTGGTCGCGGTTTTTGTTGCCGTATCTATCTAATATAGATGCGGGAAGATCAGCCATCTGGATGGGTCCGGTTGAACCCATCTGGAGCACGGATTCCCTAAAATAGGGCGCAAAACTTTTTTGGAATTCAGTCAATCCTTTTGAAACGAGGTCCGAATCCGATGAGATGAGTTCTATCAATTCAACCATAATATTCCGCGAGTCTGGATTGTCAGGGTCTCCAACAATGGCCTTGCATTTGGTATCCACTTTGTCCTGCCCTCCGAGAAACGCCATGTCCTGGATTTCCATGATGTTCATCCGAAGCCGGTCGATTTCCCGATTGAATGCATCAATATCATTAGGTTTTATTGCCTGTTTTAGAGGAGATGATTTCAGTTTATCGATGACCTCTCTAACTTGGATCAATCGCTCTTCCTGCTGTTCTAATGAGGGGAGATAGAGTGAAATGTCTTCGGTCATTGCCACAGTGCCCAGGTCTCGAGTTCTTTCACCCATCTGCCGGGATTGCTCAGGATTTTCTGTGAGAATCAGGGCATAGTCCATACTCATATCAAATTTTTCCATCACGGTGTCCTGAAGGGCAATTGATGTGAGCCCCTTGGGTTCAATATTCATATAGTTGTGGTCAAATTTGATTTTCAGGCCTGACACTATGAAGAACACCGTAATGAGAGCTGAAACCAGCAGGGTGAACACATAGTGTTTCCCCCTCCAGCTGCACGACTTTCCCATAAGCCGGAAAGTGATATCCCGCTGCACGT
>JAUWVG010000254.1 GCA_030617525.1 Candidatus Aminicenantota bacterium
TTCCTGCAAAAAGGGCTGAGGGAAGAGCAGTACGCAGTTGATGTCTGCCGGAATGGAGAAGACGCCGCCTATGAAGCACAGGTCAACCCCTATGATGTTATCATCCTCGACATCATGCTGCCGGGAAAAGACGGCTTCACCATATGCAAAGAACTCAGAGAAAACAATGTGCTAACCCCCATTCTCATGCTGACGGCCAAGGATTCACTCGAAGATAAGGTCACCGGGCTGTCCGAGGGAGCAGACGATTACTTGACAAAACCGTTTTCGTTTGAAGAGCTGCTGGCCCGCATCCGGGCTCTCTTAAGGAGAAGCCAGGATTACAAGACCGGGATCTTAAAAGTTGATGATCTCGAGCTCGATCCCTTGCGGCGAACCGTCCAGCGGGCCGGAACACCCATCACACTCTCAGGCAAGGAATATGCTCTCTTGGAATATCTTATGAGGAATAAGGGAATCATTCTGTCGCAGTCAAAAATCATCGATCATGTCTGGGATAGAAACTATGACGGAACAAGCAACCTTATCAACGTGTATATCAATCACCTCAGGGAGAAAATTGACAAAGACGCCGGTGTCAAGCTTATAAAAACCGTCCGCGGTCAAGGATACAAAATCGATGAAAATTAAACGATTTCGGTCTCTCGCATTTAAACTGACGGTCTGGTATATCGTCATCCTGGGAGCTATCTTGGTCCTCGCAGGCCTCTTTCTTCATCAGGGATTTAAAGAGGGCCTTATGAATGATCTCGACAAAGCCCTTGTAGAAATCACCGATGAGGCCCACGAAAAATGGTGGAGATCAAGAGGGGTGACCTGGGAGGAGGCGATTGAAAAGGCAGAAACAAGGTACGCCTCATACGAGCCTTTTATCCAGGTCGTAGAAATCAGCGAAGAAGAGACAAGACACGTGGAAAACGTCATCCGTTCAGAGCGGATTCCGGAAGGCGCTTTTCTTCTGGACACACACACCTATTTTAGGGCGGATAGGACGGATATCGACAGTTTTATATTTAGAACTGTCGAAGAAGAACAGCTCAGCTCCTACCCTTTACGCGTGTTTCTTTTCCCTGTAAGAGGTCCACTGATCCTTCAGGTCGGCGTTTCCCTGGAAGCCACAGTGGCAGCCCTCAACAACCTTTTGATCATCATGATTTTGACAGGACTGATCATCATGCTCCTGGCTTCTGTTGGAGGAAGTTTTATCATCAACAGGGCTCTTCGTCCCGTTAAAAGTGTGGTCAAAACGGCAGGAGAAATCACGGCTGAAGATCTGTCCCTGCGCATCGATTCAAAAAACCGTAAAGATGAAATTGGTGCCCTTGTAGAGACCCTTAACAGCATGATCGCCCGGCTTGAAAAATCCATAAAGAAAATCCGTCAATTCTCCGGAGATGTCTCGCATGAACTGCGCACACCCCTGACTATTATCCGCGGCGAAGTTGAAGTCCTGCTGCGGAAGGACAGGCCAAAGGAAGAGTACGTAAAAACACTCAACAGCGTGCTGGAAGAATCACACAGGATGGAAAATCTCATCGATGATCTCCTCTTCCTTTCTCGTGTAGAAGCTATGGACAGATCAAAAGGCACGGAAATCGTCAATATTGATGAAGTGCTGAATGCTGTCATTAAGTTCCGCACTCCCTCCGCATCCAACAAAAAAATATCTATAGACACAAAAAATATCAAGCCCGTTCAAATCAAGGGGAACCGGGAGCTCCTGGAAAGAATGACGGCCAACATTCTTGACAATGCCATTCGTTATTCAAATCCTGGAGACCACATAGAGATTGATCTCGAAAAAAAAGAGAAGACCGCCCGGCTTCAAATCCGGGATACTGGGATTGGAATACCGGAAGAATCGATCCCTCTAATTTTCGACAGGTTTTATGTCGTGGACCTATCGCGATCCAAAGAGACTGGTGGAGCCGGATTAGGCCTGTCTATCGTGAAGTGGATCGCCGAATACCACAATGCCGAAATCACGGTGGACAGCCATGTCGGAAAAGGCACAACTTTTACCGTCAATTTCCCACTCGATTGAGCTCTGAAATTCCCAATCTATTTTAGAGTCGAATGGAACCCTTACGCAAGAGACACATAAACATTTTCGTGATTTTTAAAGAGTTCTGGGAAGATGCTGGAAAAATCACGGAAGACAAAATCTGAAGAGGATGGAAAAAGCGACATCCGAGGATTTAGCCTTACCGAATTGTTCATAGAGGGAAGCCGATTTCTTCGGCCGCTGAGTATGTCTGAGCACGGGATGGATTAAGAAAAGTGGTACGTGTCTTCTTGGAAATTCTCTCTTTTGTGAGCAAGGTTTACGCGCGGAGTTACGGAGGCGCCGAGAGGAACGATGAGGGAATGGCGTTAAAAATCCGAGTGGAGCGCTTCCACCTCTTCATATTTCATATTTGTTACTACTGGTCGACTTACAGAACTCGTTCTTAAAATCACGGAAATGGGTATACGGACTGGGCAAGTGAAATATTTAACAAAGTGAAATTTTATGATATATACATGCACAGAGATGAAAAAACTCTATGCCCCGCTCTGGATCACAGGAAGTATCGTGTTTTCCATAGGGGGATTTGTGGCCTTTTTTCTCCTTTTTATCCCTGATTTCAACATGTACTGGCTCATCCTCGCCCCGGTCATCCTCGTCATGTACCAGGCTCCAGCCGTCCTGCTCATCTATTTCTACAAAAAACGCAAAAAGAAGATAGAGGGGGATACATCTTCAAAGGGAAACACCAATGGCACTAAGCTGGATTGACGTCGGGGTATTTCTGACATTTATCGGTTGTGTCGTCGGCATCAGCCTTTACAAAAGCCGTCAAAAAAAAGAGACAACCGAAGATTACTTTTTGGCATCCCGAAACCTCATGTGGTACCTGATCGGGTTTTCGCTTATCGCTTCCAACATATCCACCGAACAGTTTGTGGGCATGTCCGGACAGAGCGCAGGCCATGTGGGGATGGCGGTCGCCAGCTACGAATGGATCGCCGCTATCACTCTTGTTATCGTCGCCATATTCTTTTTGCCCAAGTTCCTTAAAAGCGGAATCTTCACCATCCCCGAATTTCTCGAGCACCGGTTCAGTCCGGTTCCTCGAGCCATTATGGCCTTCTACACCGTAGTTATCTACGTTGCAGTCACCATCGCGGCTGTCCTCTACAGCGGGGGACTGACGCTTCAAACCATATTTGGAATCGACCTCACGCTGGCTGTTTGGATTATAGGCATCATCGCGGCCTTATACACTGCGTACGGCGGATTGAAGGCCGTTGTCTGGGCCGACCTAATTCAAGGATCGGCTCTTATTATCGGGGGAGCCATTACAATGGTCCTGGGTTTTATCGCCGTGGGAGGCGTCAGCAATTTTTTCCAAACCAATGCAGACAGGCTCCACATGGTCCTGCCCGCCAATCACGTTGAAATCCCTTGGACAGCCCTCGTCCTCGGTATATGGATCCCTAATTTTTACTACTGGGGACTCAACCAGTACATCACACAGCGCACTTTGGGGGCCAAGAGTTTAAAGCAGGGACAGATGGGGATTATTTTTGCCGCCGGCCTAAAACTGCTCATTCCATTTATTGTTGTGTTCCCAGGAATCATGGCCCTCCAGCTTTACAAGGGACAGATGGCCACAGCCGACCAGGCTTATCCACTGCTCATTAAAAACCTTATCCCGGCAGGTTTAAAAGGATTTATGTTTGCCGCCATATTCGGTGCCGTCATGAGTTCGCTGGATTCTATGCTCAACTCTGCCTCCACAATCTTCACTATGGATCTCTACAAGCGGCATTTCAGGCAAGACGCCTCGCCTAAAACGCTGATATTCTTCGGACGGATCATGACCGTTGTCTTTGTTTTTATCGGATGTTTGATCGCCCCTCAACTGGGTAATCCGAAGTTTCAAGGAATATTCCACTACATCCAGGATTTTCAAGGGTATATTTCCCCGGGGATACTGGCGGCCTTTATCTTTGGGCTGTTTGTCAAACGTGCCCCTTCCTCTGCAGCCATCACAGCGCTGATCCTCAATGTTCCCATATATGGAATCCTCCACCTCAAGCGCTTCGAAAGTATCGTTTTTCTCAACAAGATGGCCATCACTTTTGTTTGCCTCATTCTGGCCATGACGATTGTCACACTCTTATGGCCTTTGAAAAAGCCAAAAGTCCTTCCCACAAGAGTCAAAATCGATCTTAAACCCGCCCCATCAGTCGTCTGGCTTGGACTGGCTGTCATTGCTGCCACAATCGCCCTCTATATTATCTTCTGGTAAATGAGGATTATGGATTAGAGGATTATAGATTAGAGGATTAAGCAGAATAAGAAAGGATTAAGGATTGAAGGATTAAAGGATTAAGCAAGAATTCTTACGCAATCCTTACCCCATAATCCTTAATCCTCTGCATAATCCTTACCCCTTAATCCCTAATCCTCTGCGTAATCCTTACCCCTTAATCCTATTTTAACTTACGTCGGTCTTGCCTCTCAAAGTGATTACCCATATAATTGTTTCTTACTATTCTTAATGAATCTTAGGAATTCATGGGGTTTAATGACCACGTGATCGCCAGTAAGAGAGGTCGCAATGAATAAAAAACACGAGATCACACAAGAATTCTTGAATAACATCTTAGAAAGCATGGAGGGGGGAGTCCTGACCGTCAACACTGAGGGACAAATCACGTCATTCAATCACT
>JAUWVG010000045.1 GCA_030617525.1 Candidatus Aminicenantota bacterium
ACGCAGGAAAGATCCAAATAGTGATATAGCAAAAAAGGCTAAAAGAGCCGGAAAAAAGATATTGGAGAATGTAAAAAGGAAGTCTTTGGTATCTACCTGTCTAAGGAGAATCCAGATTAAAATAATAGAGACAGCGAGAGAAAGCAGGATGTATCCGATTTTTTTTTTTGACATGGTTCATATCTTAAACAGACTCTCTGATTTAAGTCAAATTAATTGGGGACAGGCCCTATTTATTTTAAGTCAAATAAATAGGGCCTGTCCCCAATTAATTTGACTGGATATCTTGCTCGGCATATAATTCACTTATGGATAAAGACGTCGAGGCCATCATCGAAAGAGCGTTAGAAGAAGATTTACCTCATGGTGATATCACCTCAGAGAGTATCATCCCTTCAAAATCCCAATCACAAGCAGTCATCCTATCTAAGGAGAACGGGATTCTTGCAGGCATTGCAGTGGCGGAAAACGTCTTTTCCAAAATCGATCCTTTGCTTTCGTTTGTTGTCCGGAAAAAAGATGGCCAGGAGATTAAAAATGCTGATGTGCTGGCTGAACTGCGGGGAAGTTCTATATCTCTTTTAAAAGGGGAGCGGACGGCGTTGAATTTTCTTCAAAGGCTATCCGGCATTGCAACCATAACGCATCAATTTGTTGAAGTTTTGGAAGGATGTCCAACAAAAATACTTGATACAAGAAAGACCACGCCAGGACTGCGGGTATTGGAGAAATATGCCGTTAAAATGGGAGGTGGAAACAACCACCGACGGAGCCTTTCGGATATGGTATTGATTAAGGATAATCACATTAGGCTTGTCAAAGGCATTTCAGAAGCAGTTCAACTGGCTAGAGTCAAGGTTCACGGGGACATAAAGATTGAAGTCGAAACAACCTGTAAGGAAGAGGTGATGGAGGCCGTCATGAGTGGAGCAGACATGATCATGTTGGATAATATGTCTCTGGACGAGATGAGAGATATTGTAGCGCTCGTCAAAGGGAAGGTTCCTCTCGAAATATCAGGAAATGTCGATCTGAAAGCGGCCAAAAAATATGCCAATCTGGGAGTGGATTATATTTCGGTTGGCAGTTTGACTCATTCCTTTAAATCATTGGATATCAGTATGGATATTATCGGCTAACATCATGAAAAATGAAGAGATTCTTAGGACAGATGTTCTCATTATCGGCTGTGGGATAGCGGGTGCCAGTGCTGCGCTGGAAGCAGCAAAAAGTGGTCTAAAAGTTGTTCTCATCACAAAAAACGCCAAATTTGAGGAATCCAATACGTATTACGCACAGGGTGGGATCGTTTCTTTAGGCAAAGATGACTATCCCGAATTGCTCAAAGAGGACATCATTGAGGCTGGGGATGGAATCAATAATCCTGAGGCTGTTGACTTCATAGCCAAAGAAGGGAAAAAGGCTGTGGAAACAATTTTGATTAAAGAGATGAAAATCCAATTTTCCCGCAGCTCACCGGATTCACTTGACTATGCACAGGAAGCGGGTCACTCGCGTAGACGCATTCTTCACATCAAAGATATGACCGGAAAAACGATCGAGGAAAAGTTTATTCAGGCATTAAACAAATTTTCGAACGTCACTTTTCTGTCCGATCAAACGGCTGTTGACCTCCTGACTATCCCTCATCATTCGAAAAATTTAACAGCCTATTACAAAGAACCGCGGTGCCTTGGTGCATATGTCCTGGATAACAATACTAAAAGAGTTCATATCATTTTTTCTCCCTACACTATCTTGGCCACCGGAGGATGTGGTGCGGTGTACCTCCACACATCGAATCCCTCCACCGCTATTGGAGACGGTTATGCCATGTCCTTTAAGGCAGGAGCCCGCATTGTCAATATGGAGTATATCCAATTTCACCCGACATCTCTTTATCACAGGGATGCCGATGGTTTCTTGATATCTGAAACAGTAAGAGGGGAGGGTGCCCGGCTGAAAACACGAGATGGCCGGACGTTTATGGAAAACTACAACAGTAAAAAAGAAATGGCTCCCCGAGATGAAGTTGCCCGGGCCATTTACGAAGAAATGATAAACAGCAATTCTGACTATGTCGATCTGGACCTTGCTTCGTATGCCAAATTTGATATAGAGAAGAGGTTTCCCAATATTTACAAAACATGCTTAGACTTTGGAATCGATATCACTAAAAAGTCTATTCCTGTTGTCCCTGCCGCTCATTACTGCTGTGGTGGCGTTCTCGTTGACAGTTGGGGGAAGAGTTCTCTCAAAGGTCTTTATGCCGTGGGAGAGGTGGCCTGCACAGGGGTTCATGGAGCAAATCGTCTGGCTTCAACTTCTCTTCTGGAAGGCTTAGTCTGGGGAACCAGAAGCGCCAAACAAATTGCTACGCATTTTGATCCCGAAGTACCCTGCAAAATATCAGAAATACATGATTGGTATTATCCCGAAAAGGAAGAAGATGTTGATCCCGCACTGATCCACCAGGACTGGGTATCGATCCGGACAACGTTGTGGAATTATGTGGGAATCATCCGAACAAGAAAACGATTGGAAAGAGCAAGAGCTGATTTGGATTATCTCCGCCATCGAGTTGATAAATTTTACAAAGAAGCAAAAATGGATCCCCTTGTTGTGGGGTTGAAACATGGAATCCAGGTGGCTTGGTTGATCATGTATGCCGCATTGAGCAATTCGGAAAGTCGAGGAGCCCACTTCATTACCGATTAAAAACACTTCCGTTTGCAGTGGAGAATTAATGGAACTTATTCTATAATAGCTGATTAAAGTTTTTTTGGAGCATTTTATGTTCGAAGCAGATAAAATTAAAGATACACTCAACCTTCCTCAGACGTCGTTTTCTATGAAGGCCAAACTTGCCTTAAAAGAACCGGAGATTCTAAAACATTGGGATCAAATCAAACTGTATAAGAAGATACAGGAGAAAAACCAAAATAAGCCGACGTTTGTTCTGCATGACGGTCCTCCCTATGCCAATGGCAATATCCATTTGGGGACGGCGCTGAATAAAATACTTAAAGATTTTATTGTCAGAACAAAATCCATGTTGGGTTATAAAGCCCCTTATGTACCGGGTTGGGATTGTCACGGATTACCGATCGAAATTAAGGTTGATAAAATTTTGGGCGATAAAAAAAAGGACATGTCCATCATTGATGTGAGAGAGGAGTGTAAGAAATACGCCTTAAATTTTGTGGACATTCAGCGAGAACAATTCAAAAGATTGGGTGTCTTTGGAGATTGGGATAAACCCTATTTGACCATGAATCCTGAGTACGAGGGAGAAATCTTACGTCTTCTGGCTGCTTTTTTTGCGTCTGGAAGTGTTTACAAAGGGAAAAAACCTGTCTATTGGTGTCCCGACTGTCAAACTGCTCTGGCTGAGGCAGAAATCGAATATCAGGACCATAAATCACCCTCCATCTATGTCAAATTCCCCATGAAATCCGATCTTTCAAAAGAATTTCCGGCATTAAAAGGAAAAGATGTATCTGTTTTGATCTGGACCACAACGCCGTGGACTCTTCCAGCTAATTTGGCTATCGCTTTTCATCCCGATTATGAATATGAGGCATTTGAAACAGATGGGCATGTCTATATAGCTGCCAAACGTCTGGTCCCTGTGCTTGCGGAAGAACTTGGATTTAAAGAGATTCGTGTCCTTGCAACGTTTCTTGGCAAAAATATGGAAGGTAAAAAGGCAAAACACCCCTTCCTTGATAGAGAGTCTGTATTTGTTTTGGCTGATTACGTCACCTTGGACCAGGGAACAGGAGCCGTGCACACTGCACCTGGACATGGCCATGAAGATTATATGACCGGTGTTAACTATGGTCTTGATATTTATACACCTG
Source organism: Candidatus Aminicenantota bacterium (assembly GCA_030617525.1). GTDB lineage: Bacteria > Acidobacteriota > Aminicenantia > Aminicenantales > Aminicenantaceae > JAUWVG01. The sequence continues at coordinate 3,864 of JAUWVG010000045.1, forward strand.
TGGATAGTGAAGGAAAATTTATTCTTCAGCTTGAGAAATACGCGGGACAAAACGTTTTTGATGCAAATAAGAACATCACTGCGGATATGCAGCAAGATGGAACGCTTTTAAAGGAAGTTGACCTTATTCATTCCTACCCGCACTGTTGGCGGTGCAAAAATCCTGTAATTTTTCGTGCGACGGCTCAATGGTTTATCTCAATGGACACAGGTGCCCTGCGAAAAAAATCTTTGGAAGAGATAAAAAATATCGAGTGGATTCCATCTTGGGGAGAAGAACGAATTGCTAATATGGTCGAAGCTCGACCCGTTTGGTGCATATCGAGGCAGCGTTCTTGGGGTGTTCCAATTCCTGCTTTTAACTGTTTGGATTGTGGATCAATTTTGGCTAATGAAGATATCACATTAAGAATTGCTGATATTTTTTCTCATGAAGGCTCCAATTCATGGTTTATCAGTTCCGCAGAAAAACTTCTGCCTCCTGAAACCAAGTGTGCTGAATGTGGATCATCCAACTTTAAAAAAGAATACAATATTCTTGATGTGTGGTTTGAATCCGGTGCCAGTTTTAATGTTCTGGATAGACGAGAGGATCTCCACTGGCCGGCTGATGTCTATATTGAAGGACATGATCAGTACAGAGGCTGGTTCAACAGTTCTCTCCTTATTGGAGTAGGAGCGAAGAAGGCTTCTCCCTATAAAACGTGCATCACACACGGCTTTGTCCTGGATGATGAAGGGCGGGGGATGTCAAAATCCCTTGGAAATTTTATCGAACCGGGAGAAATTATTTCCAAAAATGGTGCCGAAATCTTGAGATTATGGGTCGCTATGCTCAATTACAAGGAAGATGCGCGTTTTGGGAAAGAGACTCTCCAACGATTGGCCGAGGCCTATCGCAAGATCAGGAACACATGGAGATTCATACTGGGGAATGTCCATGACTACTCCCCTGAAACAGAAGAGGTCCCTTTGCAGGATATGCTGGTTTTTGACAGATGGATACTCGAAAAATGCGCTAAAATAGGGAAAAAAATTCTCAAAGCCCATGAATCTTACGAGTATCACATAATATTTCATGCTGTCTATAATTTCTTTACGGTCGATTTGAGTTCTTTATACTTAGATGTGCTCAAAGATCGGCTATACTGTTCAGGGAAAGATTCACTGCTGAGAAAGTCGGCCCAGACCGCCCTCTATAAGGTGCTGAAATCGACACTTGTTCTGATGTCTCCTATTTTGCCATTCACTTCCGAAGAAGCATGGGACATCCTTCCGGATTTTAAGGATAAATCTGAGTCTGTCCACCTCGAACTATTCCCTCGATTTGAGGAGAAATGGTTGGAATCGGACATCTATCAGGAATGGGAAAATCTTGTTGTTGTGCGGGAAAAAGTTCTTAAAGAATTAGAAATTGCTCGTGAAAAGAAACTCGTTGGGAATTCTCTTGAAGCTCGGCTGACTCTGCATGTACATGGTGATCAATTTACTTTGCTAAAGAAATACGAGACGGATCTGTCTAATCTCTTTATCGTATCAGAGGTAGAGTTGAAGTCTGTGTCTGATGAAGAAATGACTGTGGACGTCGAAAAAGCAGCTGGAGAAAAATGTCAGCGATGCTGGAACTATTCTTCATATGTTGGCACAAGCCAACAATTCCCTCTTTTCTGCAAACGATGTGAGGATGTTGTCGAGAGGATAAATCTATGAAACGACGGTCAATATATATCATGTTTATTGCTGTACTGCTTGCCGTTGATCAGATCACTAAAATTGCAGTTTCCCGGAGCATAAATCCTTACGGTGTGCGATCCGTAATTCCAGACTTTTTTGATCTTGTCCATGTCCGCAATAAGGGGGCTATTTTTGGGATTTTTTCGAATTCCGACAGCTCTTTCATGTTTGTTCTTTTGACTATATTTTCACTGGCTGCCCTGGGATTGGTTGTCTATTATTTTATTAAGACTCCGGTGTCTGAAAAACTCATGAACATCTCTTTATCTCTCATTCTAGCGGGAGCTCTTGGAAACCAGGTCGATCGAATACTAAGAGGTTATGTTATTGATTTTTTAGACTTTAATTTTTGGGGTTGGCATTGGCCTTCCTTTAATGTGGCTGATTCCTGCATCTCAACAGGAGCGGTGCTCCTGATTTTCATATTTTTCTTCAAGAGAGGTCCAGAATGTTCCCCATCCTCCTAAAAATTGGCCCCTTAACCATACACACTTATGGATTCATGATGGCCCTGGGTGTGGCTGCGGGTTTGTGGTTCCTCTTTGTTCAGGCAAAAAAACAAGAGCTTCCTGCTTCAAAGCTCATCGATGTGGCATTTTATACCATCATCGTTGCGCTGTTGGGGGCCAAGCTCATTCTTTTCTTTGGAGATTTATCTTTTTATTTGGAGAATCCTAAACAGCTTTTCAGCCTTGCTCGTTCCGGAGGTGTTTTTCAAGGAGGATTAGCTTTTGGATTTTTCTTTGCTCTCTGGCTTCTGCGTAGAAATAAAATTCCTGCCTGGAAAACTGCAGACATCATCGGTCCAGCTCTTGCCCTTGGCCACGGCTTTGGTCGTTTGGGCTGCTTCAGTGCAGGATGTTGTTATGGAACGGAGTGTGCGGTTCCCTGGGGAGTCACGTTCCAGAATGAATACGCGCATAACCTCACGGGAATTCCTCTAAATACACTGCTTCATCCCACGCAACTTTATGAGGCGTTCTTAAATTTCAGCAGTTTCCTTATCCTTTTTATCATCTTGAGGAAAAAGCGTTTTGATGGTCAAGTCATCTCTTTCTACATCATCAACTATTCAATAATCAGGTATGTTGTCGAATTCTTTAGAGGCGACCATGAAGCGAGAGTTTATTTTATCCAAAATACATCTCCATATTTAAGTGTGTCCTATCCGCAATTATTCTCAATATTGGGTTTGTTTGCAGGATTAATTCTCCTTTTTGTCTTGAAAAAAAAACAGAAGGCCTAAGTGCCTAAAACATCATTATTGATTCTTCCCGATTCGGGACAAGATCAACGAGTGGATATCTTTCTGTCTCAGAAATATCCTCAACTCAGCCGTTCGTATATTCAAAAATTAGCAAAAGAACATCGTGTCAAAGTAAATGGTCAAAGTGTAAAACCCAGTTATCGCTTGAAAACCGGGGATACAGTTGAAATAGATAGTGTCACTCTTGTTCCTCAGCAAGATCCTATTTTGCCTGCAAACATTCCATTGAAGAGTCTCTTTGAGGATGAACATATTCTCGTGATCGAAAAACCGTCAGGGTTGGTCGTGCATCCTGGAGCCGGAACCACCAGGCATACTCTTGTTAACGCCTTGCTTTTTCATTGTCCCTCATTGAGTGGAGTGGGTGAAAAAAAACGACCGGGAATTGTCCATCGTCTGGATAAAGAGACGTCAGGTGTTATGGTGGTGGCCAAAACCCAACTGGCTCATGAAGAGCTTCAGCGCCAATTTAAGGCCAGAGAAGTGGAAAAACTATACCTTGGGCTTGTGTGGGGAAAGATGCCTGAAAAGAAGGGGCAGTTCACATGGGCTATCGGCCGCAATGAGAAGCAAAGACAACGGATTTCGATCAAGACGAAAAATCCCAAAGCAGCCGAAACTCATTTCACTGTTAGACAAGAATGGGATGAAGTCTCTTTGCTCGAGATCAGGCCTCTCACAGGGAGAACGCATCAAATAAGAGTTCATTTTGCGGCTTCAGGACATCCGGTTGTTGGAGATACTAAATACGGTCGGAAAAAAACAAAACTGGAAACATCTCGTTTATTTCTTCATGCTCTTCAACTGGCTTTTGTGCATCCCGGATCAAAGGAAAGAGTGAAATTCAGTTCTCCTCTCCCGAAAGAACTCAGTGAATTTCTCGAAAAGCTATCTCTTTAAATATATCTTCAAATCATTCCTAATTCCTTGATATTAAAAGTGAGTTCTGTAAAGTGATACGAAATCACGGATTGGAAATGAAAAAAGCATCTTTTTTTTCTTGAGAAAAAGGGAATACTTGTTGTATTATAAATCTTGTGATTTTTTAACCTGAATGCAGTTTTCGAAATAAAAATGCACAATATTTATTTAGTTTTGGAGGCCAGAAGATGAAAGACTATCCTGTAGTAAATATCCGGAATATAGCCATTGTTGGGCATGGATCCTCGGGAAAAACATCTCTCACGTCCGCCATGTTGTTTGATGTGGGAGCGACAACGAGATTTACTAAAGTGGACAAGGGAAATACAATAACAGATTATGATCCTGATGAAATTGAGAGAAAAATTTCTATAAATTCTGCATTATGTCACTGCGAGTGGAAAGATCACAAGCTCAACATCGTTGACTGTCCAGGGTATGCCAACTTTCTATGGGATACAAGAGCATCCTTAAGAGCTGTGGATGCCGGTGTACTTGTAGTCTGTAGTGTTGCTGGCGTTGAAGTTGGGACAGAAAAATCCTGGGCGATGTTTGAAGAGTTTGAACTTCCCTACATGTTTGTTATCAATAAGCTCGATCGGGAAAATTCGAATTTTGAACGAACTGTAGATTCTATACATGAGTTTTTTGGGAGACATGCCATTCCTGTTCAGATTCCTATCGGTTCCGAAGCAAATTTTCGTGGTATTGTGGATTTGATCAAGAAAAAAGCTTACGAGTTTGAAAAAGACGAAAGTGGAAAGATGAAAGAGATTGAAATCCCTGAAGATTTGAAAGAGGAAGCACAGAAAAAAATGGAAGAACTGACTGAAATGGTGGCAGAAAACGATGAACAGTTGATGGAAAAATATTTCGAGAGCGGTGAGCTTTCCACTGAGGAATTGATCAGTGGTTTAAAAAAAAGCATCATAGAAAAACAGATAATCCCGATTTATATGGTGTCAGCATTGACAAATATTGGGGTCCAGCCTCTTCTTGAAGGCATGGTAAACTTTTTTCCATCTCCATTGTTTAGGGAAAAGATCAAGAGTGAAGAGGGTGACGTAAAGTCTACATTAGATGGGCCTTTTTCTGCACTTGTATTTAAAACCTTATCAGATCCCTATACCGGGAGAGTTTCTCTTTTCAGAGTATTCTCCGGCAAGGTGAATCCGGATGCGACGGTCACGAATTCCAATAAAGAATCAAACGAAAAACTTGGTGGATTATTTTTTCTCCAAGGAGAACAGCAGATTCCGGCAGGGCAGGCCAAAGCAGGTGACCTTGTTGCTACAGCTAAGCTCAAGGACACATCAACTGGTGATACACTCTGTGCAAAAGGGGGGAGTATCAGGTTTTCTTCCATTAAATTTCCGGAGCCATCGATCTCTTTTGCTATTGAACCCAAAACAAGGGCAGATGAGGATAAAATTTCTCAAGCGATCCATAGAATTACCGAAGAAGATCCTACAGCAAGGATAGAAAGGGATACCGAGACAAACGAGCTCATTATTTCAGGGAACGGACAGCTTCATGTTGAAATCATCATCAATCGACTGCAGAAGAGATTTAATGTCAATGTTGATCTGAAGCCTCCAAAAATTCCTTACAAAGAAACCATTAAAGGAAAATCCGATGTTCAAGGAAAATACAAAAAACAGACAGGTGGACGAGGTCAGTATGGTGATGTCCACATCAAAATAGAACCTCTTCCAAAAGGAAAAGAATTTGAATTCGAGGATAAAATATTTGGAGGATCTATCCCAAAAAATTATATTCCCTCAATTGAGAAAGGGATCCAAGAAGCTCGAAAAAAAGGTGTTATTGCCGGCTATCCGACAATCAACTTTAAGGTTCAGCTCTATGATGGAACCTACCATGATGTGGATTCTTCGGATATTGCGTTTAAGATTGCTGCGTCCATGGCTTTCAAAAAGGGGATTAAAGCGGCCAAACCAACTCTTCTCGAGCCAATTATGACAGCAGAAATCTATACTCCGGAAGCCTATATGGGAGATATCATGGGGAATCTCAATGGCCGGAGAGGAAAAGTTCAGGGTATGGAACAGAAGGGAAACATGAGGATTATCAAGGCCCAGGTTCCCATGGCGGAAATGTTGGATTTTGAGCCGACTCTGACATCTATTACAGGGGGGAGAGGATCATTCCTCATGGAATTTTCTCACTATGAGGAAGTTCCAGGGCAGCTTCAGCAAAAGATCATTCAAGCGTCCATCAAAGAGGGCCGAATCAGGCCTGAGGAAGAAGAAAAATAGCAGCTAATCGGCAAAGTAGCCGGCACGGTGAGTGACGCGGAAATTTTTTCCCTTCACTCGAATTTTCACGTTTTTAAATTCCCCATCCTGTTTGTAATTGAGAGGGGAATAGTAGACTAA
>JAUWVG010000061.1 GCA_030617525.1 Candidatus Aminicenantota bacterium
AAGACTATTTAAATTTAAAACAGGATTCGAAACCCCATAAAAAAAAATTTCCCACTCTAATATAGGTTAGGGAGATATGTTATAATTTGATTAAACTATATATTAAAAAGTTTTATTATATATATTATTAGAGACCTGTCAATGAGATTTTTATATCTGTTTCTTGTTTTCCCTATTCTTGCTTTGACGTGCTGTTCCTCGATCGAAATTCCGGTTCCAGATGATCCGGTTAATTTTTTGTACGAAAAGTGGCTGGCGCAGAAAGCGGATCTAGTTGCTGTTAACGGTGAAATTTTATCCAGCGCGGAATATGAACCTGAGGGATGGCTGGATGCGGTTGTACCGGGAACGGTTCTGTCAACGCTCCTGAATAACAGATTGATACCCGATCCGTTTTTCAGTATGAATAATGAATTAATTCCGGATATCAATGATGTTGGTGTGGAACACTATACATACTGGTTTTATACGAAGTTTAATTTTCCTCCGGAAGTAAGCGGCCGCAGGATCTGGCTGAATCTTCGAGGAATAAATTATAAAGCCGAAGTCTATTTGAATGGCAATAAGGTCAATGCAACAACACTTGAGGGAATGTTCAGACGGTTTAATCTTGATATAACCGAACATGTTACTTTTAATGAAAATAACATTCTTGCAATAATTGTGTTTCCTCCCAATCCTCCAGGCAACGCAACCCGGGGTCAGGGGGGCGATGGAACAATCGGAAAAAACGTCACGATGCAATTTACCGCCGGATGGGACTGGATCAAACCGGTGCGCGACCGTAATACGGGAATCTGGGATAAAATTTCCGTGAGTGCTACCGGGCCGGTCATCATAAAAAATCCATACGTGACCACCGAGGTGCCGGGCGTCAGGGCGTCTGAAGGAGATCAGGCTTCCGCGTTTATCTCTGTTTCAGCCGAAGTGAAAAATGTGCTGGACAGAAACATGTCCGGGATATTGAAATATTCCTGTAACAATAAAATACAAGAAAAAAGAGTACAGCTTGCAGCCGGAGAAAGCAGAACAATCAAATTTGACAGGCAGAAAATCGAAAATCCACGTCTTTGGTGGCCCAACGGTTCCGGTAAACAGGATTTGTACGAAATAATACTTTCGTTTATTGACTCTACCGGAGAGATGTCGGATAGAGAAAAAGTCAATATCGGTATAAGGGATATAGATTCCTATTTTGATCCCGAAAGCGGTGGGCGGATATTTACTGTCAACGGACAGAAACTTTTTATCCGAGGAGGAAACTGGATCGCTTCCGACGCATACTTGCGGTTGTCTCCCGAGCGGTATAGAGCCGAAGTGAAAATGCATGCGAATATGAATCTCAATATGATTCGGATATGGGGTGGTTCAATTTCTGAACGTCCTGAATTTTATAACGCATGTGATGAATTTGGGCTGCTTGTATGGCAGGATTTCTGGATTACCGGTGATTGTAATGGAGCATGGCTCGACAGGATTAAGAAGGATGACCAGGAAGCCAGAAGAAAGTATCCGGACAACCACGCACTCTTTCTTGAATCCGCAGAGGATAATATAAAAATGCTCAGAAATCATCCCAGTCTTTATCTTTGGTCAGGCGGCAATGAATATCCACCACCGGAGGATATCGACAAAACTCTTCGAGAAGACATTATTCCGAAACTTGATAAAGACCGCGAATATTTTTCATTCTCTACCTCCAGGGAATTGTCAGTCATTTCCACCGGAAGGATCGTTGACGGACCTTATAGTATTCAGGAACCATACTCGTTTTTTACAAGGCGTTTTCCTCCGTTCAACTCGGAGATAGGTTCAGTGGGTGTACCAGTGTATGAGACGCTGAAGAAGATGATGACCGGTGATGAATTGATGGAATTTCCAAGGGCGAGTAATGTCAGTGATACATGGCGCTACCACTGTTATTCAAGATATATAATTGGAGATAAAAATTTTATAGCGCTGTACGGCAATCCGGAGTCGGCTGAAGAATTTGTTTATTACGCACAGCTTGTCAATTATGATCAGTACAGAAGCCTTCTGGAAGGTTGGAATTCACATATGTGGGAATGGTATACAGGCTTATTGATCTGGAAAACGCAAAATCCATGGACATCTCTGCGCGGACAGCTTTATGATCCGTTTCTTGACCAGAACGGCGGATTCTTCGGAGTCCGTAAAGCCGCTGAACCGGTCCATATTCAGTTGAATCTGGATGATTTTATGGTTTGTGTCGTTAATAGTACTTTTGAACATTTAGAAAACCTCACGGTAACGGCCGAAATCTATGACATTTCCGGGTGCAAAATTTTATCTGCCGAGGAAAAGCAGATCGAATTAGCTTCAAATTCCTTTAAGGAATTGTTTACGCTGGCCGTTCCGGATTCTTTCCAGGGGGTGTATTTTGTAAGTCTGGTATTAGAAAACAGCAGGCAAGATCGAATTTCGGAGAATTTCTATTGGTTCTCTACTGGTAATGAGGGATTTTCAGAACTGCACAATCTCGAAGAAGCGAAGCTTGATTTCTCTCCGTCTTTTATTGAGAAAGGGCAGAACAGAGAGGTAGAACTTACTCTTGAAAATATGTCTGAGGTCGTATCTTTCTGGAACCGGCTCCAGGTCATGAATTCTGAGACCGGCGAAAGAATCCTGCCGGTTTCTTACAGCGATAATTATTTTTCGATTGTTCCGGGAGGAAAAAAGACAATTCGCATTGAATTTACAATCGCCGAAAACTCCGGTATATTACCCGAACTTCGCTTGATTGGTTGGAATTCTCCTGAATATAAGCGGCGTCTTAAAGACTTCCAATGAAAAAACACTCGATATAACCCAGGCCTTAAAAAAGTGGGTCGGATTGACCCTGGTGTTTGACTTGGCCCTGACCCTTTGATATATAATTCTCTTCCTTCGATTGAAAGTAAATACTGGGTATAAAGGAATTAAGTAATGTTAAAAAAAGCTTTGGTGTGCGGGGCTGGTGGATTCATCGGAAGTCATCTGGTCAAGCGTCTCAAACGTGACGGGTACTGGGTCCGCGGTGCAGATTTGAAATATCCGGAATTTTCAGAGACAGCTGCGGATGATTTCAGGATACTGGATCTCCGGGAACTCCCCAATTGTGAAAAAGCTCTTGCACTGGGACCAGGAGAACGTTTCGATGAGGTCTACCAGCTGGCGGCGGATATGGGAGGGATGGGTTTCATCCAGACCGCCGAATGCGAGATCATGAGAAACAGCGCTCTCATTAACATCAACATGATCCACGCCAGCGCCAAAAATGCCGTGGGAAGATATTTCTTTTCCTCATCCGCGTGCGTGTACAGGGATATGGCTCCCGATGAACTGGAACTGACCGAGGAGGATGCTTATCCATCCCAGCCGGATAATGAATACGGATGGGAGAAGCTTTATGCCGAGCGCATAGCCATGGCCTACGGCCGAAGATCCAACATCCCCATCCGGATAGCCCGATTTCAGAACTGCTATGGTCCCGAAGGCACCTGGTTGGGCGGACGGGAGAAGGCTCCCGCGGCCCTATGCCGGAAGGTGGCCGAAGCATCTGACGGGGGAACGATCGAAGTCTGGGGAGATGGAACGGCCATGCGGGCCTACACCTTTATCGACGACATCCTGGACGGTATCACCATGTTGATCCATTCTAATTTGGAAAACGGAGTCAACATCGGACGTCAGGAATATGTGTCCGTTGACGAGTTGGTCAGGACCGTAGCAGAGGTCGCGGGGAAAAACATCCATATCCAACACATCTCGGGACCGGTAGGTGTCAAGGCCCGCAATTTCACGAACGAGCGGATTAAAAGTCTGGATTGGAAATCGAAAATATCTCTCAAAGAGGGCCTATCCAGAACCTACCCTTGGATCAAGTCCCAGGTAGATAAAAGCCGAAGCTCACGGACTTAGACTAAATATGAAATTCCCTGCATCTCAATCCTATATCTGGGATTATTTAGTCGTCACTGCATCTCATTCTTCCCAGGCGGAAGCCTATGAACATCAGCTGGCACTGCGGCGAGAGCTGGATTTAATTTCCGGTGTCAGAGATATTCTGGTGATTCCCGATCCGGAAGGACGGAGAGTGGGGAGCGGAGGATCAACACTGCACTGCCTCCTGTCCATTCTCAATGAAGAACAGTCTCGTACTGGTAACCGGTACGAAAGCAGGAAAGATTGGGAAGCGGTCCTCAAGGACCTGCGCATCCTCATCATCCATGCAGGGGGAGATTCCAAGCGTCTTCCCCCCTATGGACCCTGCGGAAAAATATTTGTCCCTGTACCTGGTGAAACCGACCGGGTTCTAGGCCTAACTCTACTGGACAGACTTCTTCCCATCTATCTGGCCCTCCCTCCCACGCCTGGAAAAGGGCAGGTCATCATTACAACGGGAGATGTGCTTCTTGATTTTGATCCCACCTCTCTAACATTCACCCATTCCGGAATAACGGGTGTGGGATGTTATGCCGACTCCAGGTTGTCCCAGAATCACGGCGTTTTTTCTTCCGATTCTGATGGGCGTGTGCGGAGGTTTTTTCAAAAGCCGTCACCCCGGCAGCTAAAAACTGAAGGTGCGGTCAACAGGCATGGCCAGTCCATCCTGGATATTGGGATCATGAATCTGGACGAAAGTGCCGCTATTGCACTTTTATCCATTTGTGAACCCATACATGATCCGGATGGGCAGCTTGTCTGGTCTGGAAAGATCGCCGAGGCCATAGAGTCATTTGGGCTTGATTTTTTCCTTGAGGTCTGCTGTGCCCTGGGATCGGAAGCAACTCTGATGAGCTACACTCAAACCCTGAAGAGGCGGAGATCGAGATGGCCTGAATCACTGCAGGAACTTTTGTTCTCCCGGCTGGCTCCCATCTCCTTCCAAATGGAACTTTTGCAGCAGTGCGGATTTCTTCATTTCGGAACACTTCGCCAGTTGATACAAAGCGGTAATGATCTTATGAGCATGGATTACGGGATTTCCCATGGAGACTCCCGTCTTGAAATCAACAATCTGATCACGGAAAAAGGTCATCTTGAAGGCCTCCGGTCCTGGGTGGAAGGCTGCCGGATCAATGCCCGTCTGTTTTTGGAGGGCATGAATGTTTTAGTGGGAGTGGATGTGGATGAAGATTTGACCTTGTCTGAAGGTCTGTGTCTGGATGTTATAGAAGGCAAAAATAGGCAAGGCCGGAAGGTGTGGTTTGTCCGCCCCTTTGGAGTCAATGATCTTTTCAACGGCAGCCTCAGGGAGCAGGGCACCTTCTGCAATCGTCCTGTGAAGGAATGGATTTCTCTTATGGGAACGACATCGGAACAGCTCTGGACGAATCCGGAGAGGTCCTCTAAGACAATCTGGGAAGGCCGCTTTTTTCCTGCCGTTGAATCCCCCTCAGATTTTCAAAAGTGGCTCTGGCTGTATCAGCCGGCTGACGCCTCTAAAGAGCAAAAGAAAATCTGGGAGAGTGCAAATCGATACAGCCTTGCCGAAATCGCGACCCTGGCAGACCAGGAGGCTTTTCACCGCCGGAGACAGGAAAACCGGGCAGATTGGATTCACAGAAATCTGCGTCGAATATTCAGATCTGAAAGCGGGTTTTCTGCCAGAGAACTGGCCTTTATATTGAGTTCAAAGGGAAACGCTGGGTGTCAGGATTGGTGTCTGGGCATTTTAAAGGAAACCTGCCTTCATTTCGGATCAGACAGGCCGGTTCCCCTTATGGAGCGTTTTGAACTCTCAAGAATATTTCACTCCCTTGGCACTGCTCTGCAATATTTTGATGAATTAAAAAAGGGCCGGGGAGAAGAGACTCTGCTCTTGAATTTCGGAGCCTTGTCTCCTGAAGAAACTCGATGGCTCAAGAGATTTAGTGTTTCTGTGGATGAGCAAACAGACATTTCCGAATTTGCCCGAGCCCTCAGGGAAGCTGCATTTATCAATATGGGAAAGATCATTGTCTTGAGCAAAAAAGGGAAAAGAGATTTCCCCACAAACGCCCTGAAGAGTGATGAGATCGTTTGGGGAAGAGCTCCTGCCCGGCTCGATCTGGCAGGCGGCTGGTCCGACACTCCTCCTTATTCTTTGGAAAACGGAGGTGCTGTCCTGAACGCGGCCGTGGACCTCAATTCCCAGCCACCAATACATGTCTATGCCCGGGTGATCGGTCAACCGGAGATCCGGATTTGCTCCATCGATCACGGAACAAGGCTTGCGATTCACTCCATCGAAGAACTCTGCGACTACAAGGAACCCACCAGCCAGTTCGGTTTGGCCAAGGCCGCTCTTGTCCTGTCCGGATTTTCTCCACAGACATCCCTCTGGCCGAATGGAGTAAAATCACTGGATTCAATGCTGAATGTGTTTGGAGGCGGACTTGAAATTACTACTCTAGCCGCCATACCCAGCGGGAGCGGACTGGGAACGTCCAGCATCATGGGTGCAGTTCTCCTGTCCGTCATTGCCCGACTCACCGGAAGAGAGACTTCACCTAGAGAACTTTTCAACCTCGTTCTACAGCTGGAACAGGATCTAACCACGGGAGGCGGCTGGCAGGATCAGATCGGCGGGGTCGTGGAGGGGGTCAAAACCATCAGGACTGAACCGGGACTGATACCGGATCCCAGGATTCATTTCCTTCCCTCAGATGTGCTTGATCCTTTGAAGAATGGAGGCCTGACCCTCCTTTACTATACCGGGCTAAGACGGCTGGCGAAAAATATACTGGGTGAGGTCGTTGGACGCTATCTCAATCGGGACCAGGCGGCAATGGTCACTCTCAGACGTATTCATCATTTTCCATCCAGCATGGCGGAGGCCATGTCGGCCAAGAACCTTCCCAGATTCGGAGAACTGTTGGGATCAGCCTGGGAGCTGAAAAAAAACATTGACCCCAACTCCACGACTGAAGACATCGAGCACATATTGGAGCGGATTCAGCCCCATATTCACGGTGCCACTCTTCTGGGCGCAGGTGCGGGAGGATTTCTTCTGATGGTCTGCCGCTCTGACAAGGATGCCGGCCGGATCAGAAAGGAATTAACAAAAAATCCCCCCAATGACCGCGCCCGATTTTTTGATTATTCAGTCAGTTCGGAGGGATTAAAGCTGACCGTGTGCTGAAGACATGAATTATCTTTTATGGGATAGAAGAGGTGTGCTATAATAGCCCGTTTATTGGAACGAGATCGACAAGGAGTGAGAAATGCCCTCTATTGAAGTTAACGGTCGAACAATTGAACTCAATGAAGAAGGTTTTATGATCAATTCTGAGGAGTGGGATAAGGAAGTGGCCAAGGTCCTGGCCCATGAAGAGGAAGGGATTGAAGACATGTCAGAGGAGCACTGGTCTGTTGTCAACTATATCCGAGAATATTTCCTAGAGAAAAATTTGGCTCCCATGGTGCGTAAAATCTGTAAGTCCACGGGTTCTCCCCTCAAGCGTATATTTGAGCTCTTTCCATCGGGACCTGCCAAGGGTGCCTGCAAAGTGGCCGGTCTCCCCAAACCCGACGGTTGCGTCTGAAAAATAGGTTATGCAGTTAACTTTCCTGGAATATGGAATTTTACTGGCTCTTTTTATTGCCATTTTTTCTCTGTTGATTTTGATAAGGAAAACTTTCAAATTCGGCAGAAAAAAACTTCGATCTGAGCCGCAAGGGCGTGAGTTGAACGGGATTTTTTACGCCTTTGGACAGGGAATGCTTCCCTGGGAGAAAGAGAGTGCTGCCAAGCATTTGCCCACTTATATTGGCGGTATTTTCTACCATGCCGGCCTGTTCACCGCCTTTTTTTATGTTTTCCTGCTGCTCCTTCGTCTCCCTGTAAATGGTCCATTACTGATTATTTTCCAGATTATTTTTGGAATTGGATTTCTCTCCGGAATCGGTTTGTTCATCAAAAGAATCTCTGTATCCTCTTTGAGGAAAATCAGCTGCCCAGATGATTTTTGTGCCAACATACTCGTGGATGTTTTTATCCTTCTGGCTTTGTTGGATACGCTGCTTGGTGGTATCCGGCCCGTATTGAACATCATTACGATTGTCGTTCTTCTTTATGTGCCGGCCGGAAAAATCAGACACTGCTTTTTCTTCTTCTACAGCCGTATATTGTTCGGAATGTTTTTCGGAAGAAGGAAAGTTCTGGGCCATAAACACACGGAAGGAAGAGCCTAAATGAGCAAAGAGGCGGTGCGTGATGATCCCATCCAGGCCAGAATAGAGAATTTGAAGCCTGAAGATTTTGACAAAGCCATAAAAAGCTTCAAAGATCGCATCAATCAAGATTATGCCGTATCCCTCGATTCCTGTGTTCACTGCGGATTGTGTGCCGAGGCATGTCATTATTATCTTGTTGATAAAGATGAAAAATCTCTTCCGGCCTACAAACTTTCACTGGTAACGAAAATATATAAACGCTATTTCAGTTTTATGGGAAAGAAAGCGCCCCGATGGATCGGTGCCGAAGATTTTGACAAAGACGTTGTCAGAGAATGGATAGATTCTCTATTCGGCCGATGCAGCCTTTGTGGCCGCTGTTTTCTCAACTGCACCATGGGTATCAATATCACTTATTTGATCCGTACAGCCAGGGGGGTTCTGGCCACTATGGGACTTGTCCCGACCGGTCTTCAATCCACGGTTGACACGGCTGTGGAAAAGGGAAACAACATGGGGATCTCCAAAGACGATTGGCTGGAGACTGTTGAATGGCTGGAAGAGGAGTTACAGCAGGATTTGGATGACCCCAAGGTAAATCTGCCGGTGGATAGGAAAGGGGCTAAAATTCTGTACACTATTAATCCCCGGGAAGCCATGTTCTTTCCCCTCTCCATTTCTGCTGTTGGAAAAATTTTCCATGCGGCGGGAGAGAGTTGGACTTTCTCTAGTGAAAATTTTGATGTCACAAACTACGGGCTGTACAACGGCGATGACGATGCCGCAGGCATCATGTCCGAAAGACTCGTCCGGTCCGTACAAGAATTGGGCTGCGAGAAGCTTATTTTGGCTGAGTGCGGTCACGGTTTTAATTCGAACCGGTGGGAAGCTCCGGAATGGCTGAATCGGAAATACGGTTTCGAAGTCAAAAGCATTCT
>JAUWVG010000459.1 GCA_030617525.1 Candidatus Aminicenantota bacterium
GGAGGACTGGCCGATGCAGAATGGAGCCCTAATTCCTCTCAACTTGCTTTTGTCTCTGTTTCGCGTGATCACAAGCATGTTTTACTGAGGATGACCGATCCTGAAACCGGAACGGTCAGGGATGTTCTTGAGGAAAAAGTCGACACATTTTTTGAATCGGGAATTGGCAGTATAAACTGGCATATTCTGCCGGAATCAAACGAAGTGATATGGTTTTCACAGCGTGATAACTGGGGACATCTTTATCTCTATGACCTAGAAACAGGACAGCTGAAAAACCGCATAACAAATGGAAATTGGAATGTTCTGAGATTGCTTCGGATGGATAAAGACAATCGTGTTTTTTATTTTACAGGAGCAGGTCGAGAAGCCGGCGATCCGTACTTTCAGTATTTTTACCGCATCAATATGGATGGAACAGGCTTAAAGCTTCTCACACCAAATGAAGCAAACCATTCCGTCTCTCTTTCCCCTTCTGGACAGAACTTTGTCGACACTTTCTCGACTCCTGTTAAGCCACCTATCTCCGAAGTCCGCAATATGGATGGCCAGAAACTCCTACTGGTGGAAAAAGCCGACATTTCACAACTTTTAGAGGCCGGATGGGTCCCACCTGTCCCCTTTTCTGTAAAGGCAAGGGATGGTAAAACCGACCTCTACGGGCTTTTATTTAAACCCACAAACCTGGATCCCAATAAGAAATATCCCATTGTTAACTACATTTATCCCGGTCCACAGTCGGGAAGTGTAGGCAGCCGCAGTTTTTCTGCGTCCAGAGGTGACAGGCAGGCTTTGGCCGAATTGGGATTTATCGTGGTGTCTTTAGATGCCATGGGAACACCCATGCGGTCAAAATCTTTCCACGCCGAATACTATGGCAATATGGGCGACAATGGACTTCCTGACCAGATCACCGGTATGAAGCAGCTAGCAGAGCGGTTCCAATGGATTGATATCGATAGAGTCGGGATCACCGGCCATTCAGGCGGTGGATATGCTTCTACGGATGCGATCCTTCGCTATCCTGATTTCTTCAAAGTGGCAGTAAGCGGAGCCGGAAATCATGACACCCGGAACTATGAAGACGATTGGGGAGAAAAGTGGCAGGGGCTTCTGGAGACATACGACGACGGAACAACAAGTTATGATAATCAGGCAAATCAGTTGTTGGCGAAAAATCTCAAGGGTAAGCTTCTGCTGGCCCACGGCACAATGGACTCCAATGTTCCCATGTACAACACGCTTCTTGTTGTCAATGAGCTTATCGCAGCCAATAAGGATTTCGATCTCATTCTGTTCCCGAACAGGGGACATGGATTTGGACGAGATGGTTATATGCAGAGGCGGAAGTGGGATTACTTTGTCAAACACCTTCTTGGCGCGGAGCCACCACAAGAATATAAATTTAAATAGTGAAGATTATTGACTGCTGACAACTGCAATCCAGAGGATTTTGGGATGAACTGCTAAGCGCGAGATATCCTTGATCCCAAGTTCAGTAAGGTCCCAGATATACTGCCAGTCTTTGTCCTTTTCCGGTCTAAATCCATATAGTTTTGATCCTACTCCCATCACAAGCATTCCTGTTGAAGTCCAGGCATAAAAGCTGTTTCCGTCCAGCATGGGAACTATGGATTCCATTTCTTTTGTTTCCAGGTCATACCTCATAATGACGTTTAAACCGTCTTCTTTGCTCTGAGAAAAACTGATGGCTTCCTGGCTTGGTATTTTATAGAGGGAACGCCCAATATTCTCTGCGATACGGAGGGAGGTTTGATCTTTGAGGTTTACGATTTGTAAAAAATTGGGTGAGCCGAGTACAAACATAACCACGTTATCCGGATCAATCCAGGCATGATAACCCACCTTCTCTCCATCTTCATAGATCAATTTGGGCTCGCCTCCGGTTATGGGAAAAGCGACCAGCGGCTGAGCACCATTCCTGGGTCCTTCACTTAAAACCAATTGGATAACAGAAAACTGATTGCCGCCTGGCATAACGGTCGGAGAATATTCTGAATCAGGTGTATCTGTCAGACGGATGGTCTTTCCTGTTTCGATAGTGAAATGATAGATATCGGTATTCGATCCCACTCCCGAAGAATAAAAAAGTGAAACACCGTCAGGATGGAAAAACGGTTGATTGTTATATCCCTCTGTTTCATTAATCTTAACTGAATTTGAAAAAACCAGCTTCTCTCCGTCGGATGTTATCTGGATCAGGAAGAGATCTGTTCCTTGTTGACTCAAAATAAACATAGGAGACAATATCAACACTAAAATACCACAAAGAATAAATGTCATTTTTTTCAACATGGACGCCTCCTCTTAATGGATATTTTGATTATATAGAAGTTCAATCAAATGTCCAAGAAACAGGTAAGCATTCTCATTTCCGTGATTTGTTTTAGAGTTCTGGGAAGATGATGAAGAAATCCGTATCGGAGGACGAGTGGGCATGGTTCCTCCCCTGGAGGAGAGCGAGGACGGAGATCGAGTGAGTTTTCCTCGCTGGGGAAAACGCAACGGGGTTTCTTTTCACTTTACAGAACTCGTTCTTGAAATCACGGAAATGGATATGTTCGTATCTGGACACGTGTTGTGTCGTTTGCGAACACTTAGTCTTTTCAATTTCTTTTTATTTGCGATCCTACCCCAGATAAAAAAATGGTACGCAAATTGCATTTGATTTAACCTGGATTATTCACAAAAAGGTGAGGTGAGAGAGATGTTTAAAAACTATTTAAAGATCGCCTGGCGCATTCTTACAAAACATAAGATTTATTCAGCAATAAATATTTTGGGGCTTGCAGTGGGTTTGGCCGGCGCCATTTTAACTTTCCTTTTTGTTCAACATGAACTCTCCTATGACCGATTTCACGAAAATACAGACAATATCTATCGTATCTACACAAAC
>JAUWVG010000255.1 GCA_030617525.1 Candidatus Aminicenantota bacterium
CATTCTCAAAATATCTTTGATCCTGAGTTAGCACGCAGCATGCTTTCTATTCACATCGGAAACCAAGGTTTGGGTTTTTTTATCGCCGACGAAGGGGACAATCTCCATTTTTATATCCGTGGCAAAAATAAAGGTTTTTCCAGCTTCCTCGTAGGGTATCCAGTTAAAGGCCAGGGAGTGGTGATCATGGCCAACAGCGAAAACGGAGAATATCT
The DNA here is from genome assembly GCA_030617525.1 of Candidatus Aminicenantota bacterium. Lineage (GTDB taxonomy): Bacteria > Acidobacteriota > Aminicenantia > Aminicenantales > Aminicenantaceae > JAUWVG01. The sequence continues at coordinate 216 of JAUWVG010000255.1, forward strand.
GATTGATGAAATCCTCCGGGCTGTCTCCGAAGCCTATAATTGGCCCCATTTTCTTCCTGAAGTCAAAAAATACCTCAGGCTGGATCCCTCCGTTTATCAACTCTATGAAGGATTGTATGAAGTCAATCCTGAGTATCAACTCAATGTTTCTTTTGAAGATTATTATCTGATCATCCAACCGACTGGCCAAAAGGCAACGCGGTTCTTTGTGGAAAATGCAACCACATTTTTTTCAACAGATCCCTACATCAGGATTCGTTTTGTCAGGGATGCCGAAGGAACAGTCACAGGCCTTGTTTTGAGGCAGAGGGATTTCAGGTTAGAGGCAAATAAAATCGACTAAACCTTTTTCTCAATAATCAAAAACCAAATCGAAAAGAATGAGTTCAACGCGAACTTTACTGTCCAGCAGACGATAGGCAAAGCGCAGCCCCAGTTCCAATTCGACTGGTAGGTCAAGTGCATGAAAATCCATTTTTAGTTCAATACCAAGGGATTGATAGGTTTTCGTTTTTTGGCCGGCTTGTCCAATTCCGTAGTCATAAAATAGATTGGTCCTGAGACGTTTCAGATAAAAAATGCCATCTAAAGCCCAATCTGGATAAGCCAGGGGAAATGCATAATTGATGGAAATTTTGGAGAAAGAATCGTGAAAAACATAATCGTAGCCCCTTGGAAAGAGCAGCTCGCTTGAAAATTGATAGTTTATGGGATTTTGTCCTTCAAATCCCGCTTGAAAAAAAAGGCCGTGATGCTGGAGTAGACCGGGAAAATACAATCCGATTTTAGCAGCGGCTAGGTTTCCTGTAAAATCGCCTTTCAATGGGGTGTGGTGGTAATAGAGAGATAGGATCTGGCCCCATAGAGGTTGAAAATCGCGGAATGAAGATTTTTTCAATCTTAAAAAATGCAGTTCATGACTGAGAGGAGAAAAAAGACCGTTACTATTTTCATAGGGATTTGCGATTGTCTTTCCGGCCACTGAGGTCAAAGACAAACTCGAGCCCAGAGATAGCGATGTTTGGTAATTTCCTCTTGAAAGGTTAAAAGGAATTTGGACTCCCATGTTTGCCGAAGTTTCCTGCCAGCTAGAAGTTTCTCTTTCGCCATATTCATCTTCATAGATGGCCGATCTTCCGCCGTAATTCAAACCAAAATCCAATAAAGGGAAAAGTCCGGAATAGAGGCCGGAAACTCCAAATCCAAGCTTTTTTTCATTCATATTGTATGTCAATCTTCCTATAAGAGACGCCATGTTTAATGTATCGTTCGAAAAGAGATAAAATCCAAGGTCCGGAGGGAATGGCTGATATGTCCAGCTGTGCACATTCAGCACATGGGCCAATGGCAAGTAATTATGGACCTCATATTCCTTAGTGGAGAAAGATTTGTTTTCCACTGCGTCATTCTCATCAGCGGAATACACCATGGGTTCAAAAAAGGGAAGGCTTTGTTTTTCGACAGATTCGATATTTGTCCACTCTTGGGGATCCAATAAAATCTCGGCCACATCATAGCCATCTATGGAATAATCGTTGTAGAGAAGATTTTGGCAGTCAGGAGACACATCCGGGAAAAAAGCCCCAAATTGGCTGGAAGTAATCTGGTATCGGCGTCTACTGAAAGTATCGATAGCATAGATATTATCGATGCCGGAATAGGGAGAATTGAAGAGAATAAAATCTCTATAAAAGACTGGATGCGTGATATTTTCCGAACAGGGCGGAATAATATCTACTATTTCATCTGATGTCGGATAGATAATTGATAGTGCTCTCCCAACTCTATTCTGCCGCATAACCACAATCTTTGATCCATCCTCTGACCACGAAGGATTCAGAAAGAAATCATTTTCCGGTTTGGAAAAACGGAAACATTCCCGGCCAGAATCTACATCCAATATTAAAAGTGAACACTGGCGCTCTGGAGTGTATTCGACGGCAACCACTTGTTGGCCATCCGGAGACAGCATGGGATCAAAAAGTTTGCTCTTTTTTGTAATTCTCTTCTTGTCATTGCTGTTCAAGTCTAAAACGGCGATATCTGAGTATTCTCGCTTTCCCCAACGAATATCGGGAACCGATTCGCTCCAACACACCCGGCCATTACTAATAGAAAGTCTGTTGAAAAATCCGGATAAAGGAGAAATTTGGGCAAGATATTCTTCCTTCCCATCAGGAGATATTCGAACGAGAGAGGCCGGATGTTCCATCCCTGATTTTTGCACATAAATCGAGCCGTCCACATCGTAACGGGGAGACATATAGCTGGTCCAAACCTTGCGGTTTGTCGAGTTTATTTTACGGAAACTTGTCGTTCTAATATTCTTCTGTTGAAGTGTCCAGAAGGTCTCCAGTTCATCCATGACATTTTCGTAATACTCTGTTACAGATGCTCCCATTTCTTGTTTAACTGCCTCAGCAAAGGGAAAAAACAGATTGTATCGCCTGACAGTCCCGCGGAAGATGTTCTGGATGGTATCAGGGCCAAACTCGCGTTTGGCATAGGCCGCCAACAGATAACCGAGATGATAATAATTGGGGTACCGATCCGCATAAGATCCAAGATAAGCTTTTTGATAACCGTATTGAATTCCGGAGAGAAGAAGAGCACGAATCTCCATGTCAAATGCCGGACTTCTGCCCCGGCCTCCTTCCGTCATTTCTGTTTCCACAACCACCGCATCTCCCTCAATAAGCCAAAGGGGTACAGACCGGAGTGAGGCAGCCAGACGTCCCAAATCTCCAAACAGAATCCCGGCAAATTTCGTAAATCCCTCATTCATTTCCTCAAACTGAACGATATGCCGGCCCTCATGAACAGCCAGCAGATCATACCAATCCAGAACCCCAGTTGTATGCAAGAATGTGGGGCGGTGATACCATTCGGACATTCTTGGAGCCAGTCTGAAATACCCGTTGTCTATCACACCCTGATTGGATAGGACTAAGGTCAGCCGCTTAGGTGTTCCTGCTGAAGTTTTAACAAGAGTGCTGAAAATAGACTCAGCTCTATTTGCCACTGTCTGGGCTTCTTCCAAAAGGTTTTCTGGAAATAAAATCGTAAAGTGTTGCGTTTCGATTTTTTTCCAGTGAAGTCCCGGAGGTTCGTTTAATCCGATCTCAGCAAATTGGGCGGATAAGGTTAGTGAGAGAAGGATGAGAAGAAGAAACACAACTGCAATTCTTTTTACTGTTTGCATCGCCCTTGAACAACTTTCCCATTATAGACACTTTTCTATCGAATTTAAAAGCATCTCTATTCCTGTGATTTTATGAAGAAATTTAGCGGCCGAAACGGGGATTGACGACATTACTGAAGATAGAACCAAAAGAATAACTGAAACCCAAAGACAGAGAATAACTGTAATTAGTCCGGAGTTGCTTTATGCGCAGCAAAATTTCATCAAGGCTGGCTCCTTCTTTCGGCAAACTGAGCTGATCTCTGATGCTCGAATAGCGTCCGTTAAGGCTCAAAGAAAATCCTTTAAACAGCCGTAAAGAAATGTTTCCTGAAAGAACAAGCTTGTTCTTGCTGAAATCATGAAAAAAATGAGACCCTTCTATGCGGCCTGAAACATTCCCCCAGGGTTCCTTCTGCTCGAAAGTGATACTCAAAGCTTCACTGAACAGCATTTCATTGAATTTATCATAGATCGTCTCTTCTCTATAATTATAATAGCCTATGCCAATTCTATAAAGGACACGGAGCTGACGGCGCGTGGACTCCGCATAAGGAAAGATATTGAACTCGAGCGCCGGAGCAAGATAGGACCGGAACTTCGAGTTGTCAAAAGTGTTAGAGCTGGCTCCAAACCACCCTCCAAAAGACCAGTGGTCACTGAGACTTTTAACCCACAACCCGGAAAAATTCTTCTCCTCAGATGGGCTGATAATGGTCGTATCATCGAATTTGAAGATCCTTTCTCTGAACTCTGCGGAAAGTCCGACCCGGAATTTCGATTCAGGAGTCACTCTGCTCACAGAAACATTCCCATTGAGCTCAGAATTACTGTATGTTTGTTGACCACTCAGCGATCCCCTCAGACTGAGATAATACACCCAATAGTTCCAGCGATCCTCGACAACTGCCGGCGTGGTTCTTTTTAAGTAGTCAAACTTGATCTGATTCAAAATCGGAGTTCTTGCCACATAAGGAATAAGGCCGGCCTTGAGCACATGGGCCATCTCCTTCCGCTCCTCATCGTCTGTAGCCGTCCGGCCTGAAGAGTATTTCAGGGTATTGTTCATCCCTTCGTAATCTTTTAACCCAATAAAATTCATCGTGTATTCTTGCCCCCCGCTTCCCGTTCTCTGAGTTGTAACCAGCACATGTACATCGGCATCTTTCCGGTCTCTCACATAGTTGACAAACGGGATTTCAGTCCGGATATAATTCCTGTCACACGCCCGCCCGCAGTCGAGAAAAACTTTGGGGGCTCCATTCATGTCCGGCTGGACTGTTTCCTGCTTTTCCTGAGCATAAGTCACTGAAG
>JAUWVG010000226.1 GCA_030617525.1 Candidatus Aminicenantota bacterium
CTGGCGTATGTTATTGGAGTGAGCGAACCCGTATCCGTACTGATCGAAACATTTGAGACCGGTATTGTGCCGGATTATGTGTTAGAGGAAGGAGTTAAGGATCTTTTTGATTTAACGCCTAAGGGGATCATCAAACAGCTGGATCTTATCCGGCCGATTTTTAGAAAAACCTCCTTCTATGGTCACTTTGGAAGAGAGCTCGAGAATTTCACCTGGGAGAAAACAAATAGAGTCGACGATCTCAAAACTCATTTTAGAATTTGAATTCCCGTTGAATTAGAAGGACACTGGTGGGACACTATACTTAATTATTTATTCGAATTAAGTATGATGTCCCTCTAACTGCCGATTTTTTCAAGGAGGGATTTGAAGTCGGGCTCACTGTGCAAATTTTCAAATATTGGCCAGGTTTTTAGAAAAATCAGCCAAGGCGTGCGTTCTTCGAGGGCTTTTTTAAGCTGTTCGATCGCCTTTGCCTTTTCACCCAAACCCGCATAGATGGCTGCCTCATAATAAGGAGGCACGTACTTTTTCTTGGACAGCTCATTGAGTTCCAGCATCATCTTCTCTGCCTTTCTTTTTTCTCCTGATCGGGCATAGGCGATCCCAAGATAGGCTGCTGCTCCGGCATCATCTTTGACAAACTCTCTCGCTCGCTGAAATTTTGATACGGCCTTTACAAACAAATTCAATTGCAGGCAAACAAGGCCGCAGACAATGTGCGCTACGTGATAGTTGGAATCCATCTCGAGTGCTTTTAAACACTGCTCTTCTGCGCGGTTATAATCTCCGGCGAGATACAATATCCATCCAGCGGCCGTACAAATGACAACCGAAAGGGGATCGAGTTCATGTGCTCTTTTCATTTCGGCCAATGCCTCCTCATGCCGCTCCTTCGCCGTCAGATAGAAGGCATACCAGTGATGGGCTGATGCATAGTTGGGATTGAAGTGGATGGCTTTTTTGAGGGCACTTTCAGCCGCTGCCAAATCCCAATCATAAAAAAGATGGATACATCCCAGCGATGCATGCGCTTCGCCTAGACTCTCATCAAGCTCCAGAGCTTTTTCAACCGCAGCCTTGGCCTCACTATAGACCTCTTTTCCAGGAAGAAAATTGTAATAGCCAAGGGAGTGGTAGGCGTCGGAAAGACCTGCATAACACAGTGCGGACATGGGTTCCCGTTCGATCCCTTCCTTGAAGTATAAGATGCTTTTCTTGAGTGCCTCCTCCGTTCTTTTGTTCCAGAAAAATCGTCCCTTTAAATAAAGGTTATACCCTTCGGGACTTTCCTGATGTCTTTTGGCGAGCGCCTCCTTCCTCTCTCCCAGAAGCTTGATTTTGAGATTATCAAATATTGCTTGAGTGATTTCATCCTGAACGGCAAAGACATCGTCCATTTCACGATCATATTTCTCCGACCACATGTGAAAGCCGTCTGAGACATTGATAAGCTGAGCAATAATACGAATCCGGTTGCCGGCTTTTCTGACACTTCCCTCGAGAATCGTTTTGACATGGAGTTCCTTGCCAATTTCGATGGCATTGACATTTTTGTTTTTGAACGCAAATGCTGAGGTCCGGGCCACGACACGCAAATTCTCGACATGGGCAAGGGCATGGATGATCTCCTCTGCGATTCCATCACAGAAGTATTCCTGATCGGGATCGGCACTCATGTTGGCAAAGGGAAGTACGGCAATGGAATTTTTCCATTCAGACACACTCTTGGCGTCAATTTTGAGTTCTCCGACCTTGTCCAAGTCAGCCCAGATTTCCTCGGCTTCCTGATACCTCTTTTCTTTGTCCTTTTCCATGCATTTCATAATGATCCGGCTGAGAGCTTCCGGAATTTGAACGTTGAGTTCTCTTGGATTGATTGGAATTTCGCTCTTGTGTTTTACGCCGACTGAATAGGGCGTTTCTCCCATGAATGGAACAACTCCGGTGACCATTTCATAGAGAATGACTCCTAATGAGTAGAGATCGGAGCGCAAATCGATCTCTATCCCCTCCACCTGTTCAGGCGACATGTACTCCGGCGTTCCAATAGTCATGCCTGATTCAGTGATCCCTTTACTCTTTATTGTCTGAGCAATGCCGAAATCCATAATTCGAACGTTTCCGTTCTCATCGATCATGATATTTTTAGGCTTGAGGTCGCGGTGGACGATTCCATGTCTGTGGGCCTCGTCCAATCCTTCGCAGATCTGTTTGGCAATTGCATTGGATGTATCCAAAGATAAGTGTTTGGACCTTCTGATAAATCTTTTTAAATCTCCTCCGGCAACAAATTCCATTGTGATGAAGTAGTTGTCCCCGTCTTTGTTCAGGTCAAACATTCGGCAGACATTTTTGTGGCTGATTTTCCGGGCAGTTTTCAGCTCATTCCGGAATCGTTCGATGGTCCTCTTATCTGAGGCAATTTCCGGTTTTATGAGTTTGAGAGCGATTTTTTCGTTGACCCTTTTATCAAGAACCTTAAACACTCGCCCCATCCCCCCAATTCCAATTTCCTCGATGATCTGGTATCTGTCGGCAAAGGTCGTGCCTGTTGTGTATTCATCTTTGGGGAGTTCAAACGTGGTGTAGTGAGAGACTTGTGTTTCATCAAAGGAGGGGAGCCTGGTCCCACAGTCCCCGCAGAACTGCTGGGTGTCAGTATTTTTTGAACGGCACTTTGGGCACTCTGTCGTCACGGTTCCCACATCTCCTATGTGATTATAAAATAAACGTTTGAGAGAGACCTGTCAACAAAATGAAAGGGGTCGTATCTTAACATTTGACATTTTATAATTAAGTGGACATCATACTTATCTCCTGAGAATACAGTTATGGAATATTCACCCATACTTGCTGTTATCACCGGAGTCTTCGAATTTATTGCCGCATTTTTTGTTTTTTCCAGTCCGGGACGGAAGCGGATTCTTTATCCAACCGGTGTCCTGCTGCTTATTCTGGCGGGATACCAGTTTTTAGAAGTGGCTGTATGCTACAATCCAGGCCAGCTGCTTTTTGCTAGAATTGCCTATTTCGATATCACATGGCTTCCTCCTCTTGCCATGTGGTTGGGACTGCAGTTGATTACGACTCGGAAAAAATGGCTGGCTATTATTCCTTTGACATATTTTGTTGTGGGGTTGGCCCTTACTGTTTGGGTAATGGTGGATCCAAACTGTGTGACAAAGTCTGTTTGTGAGATCGTTATTGCCCGCTACATCACTTCGAATCCTTTTGAAATCGTCTATGCCATTTATTATCAGAGCGGAATTTTGGTGCTTATTTTTGGGGCAGCCGTCGGTATGGCTTACCAAGCTGATCCCGTACTGCGAAAACACCTGGCCAATCTCCAGGTTGGGATTCTGGGATTTGTTCTGCCGTCACTTGCGGTCCGAATATTGGTTTCTGATTCGTTTGGAATCACCGCATCTGTGATGTGCCACTTTGCCTTGATTTTAGCGGTTTCCCTGATCTTCCTCGTTTTTCGCGAACGCCAAAAGGGGTCGCATCTCAACATTTGACAATAAATAAGTATGATGTCCCTTTAATTCAGATCTATTTAATTTTGGAGAGCTGTTCTTCGAGCTTTTCGAGAATTTCTTTAATCTTTTTCTCTGTTTTTTTGTCCTCTTTAATGCCGCTAATTTTTATAGTTATAAATTTGCCTTCTTCATCGATAATCGATTCAACTGTGTAATCTTCAGGAAGATCTTTTTTTAATTTTTCAATGATCTCGTCGTATTTAGCTTTGCTTTCACTGTCAAACTGGGCTTTCATGCTTATTTGAAATTCACCCTCATCTATGGTAATAAAAGTGACGGTTTTCCCCTCCTTTAAATCCACATCAATGTCCTTTTTTTCTACCCAATTAAAATCTTCAATTTTTTTGATATCAACAATTACGTTTTCTTCCTTATCGAGATGAAGATCTTTGACATCCGTATGAAAACTGAGAGAGATATCTTTTAATTCAACCTTTTTCTCTTTTAGCTCCTCACTCAGTTTCTTAACCATTTCTTCCACTTCTTTGAGGGCTTCCTCTTGACTTTCTTTAGTCTGCTCTAATTTATTTTTTTCCCGGATTTCCTTTAATTTTTCCGAAATCTCGGCCAATTTTTCTTTAAGCTCTTCTTGTTCCTGCTCAGAATGTTGAAAGGAATACTGAGCGATCTTGGGAGCAATGTGGACATCCATATGAGGTGCAATTTTAATTCTTTTCTTTTCTCCTTCTTCTCCCGAAATATAGATATCGATTGCCTTATTTGGAATTGCAATTTTTGGAGCGACATGAATACTTACGGCTCCTTTTGGTGTTTCAAGTTTTTCTATGTGGATTTTTGGTGCTTTGACATAAAAAACATTTTTGTTGTCTTTGTCTCCTTTCTTCCGGTAAACGACATTATATTTTTTGTCCTGGTTTTCGGATGTGCTGAAATGATAACTTAAATTTTCCCCTTCGTCCGCTTGAAGTGACCAGTTGCCATCCTTGTCTTTTTGCAGAACTAAATGTTTGTCATTAAGGAGTAGAGTAAACTTTTTTCCCTCAGGGTCTTTGTCGATATGAATCAGCATATCTCCATCGACATTCGAGATTTTGACTTCACCCTCTTCATCTGTGGAGATGATGAATGTGATTGTTTTCCCATCCTCGGATACCCAGGTGAGTTTTTTGTCAGTCTTTTCTTCGGATTCCTTCTTCTCCGTTTTTTTTGTCGTTTTTTTGACCTGCTTTTCCTGGACAGTTGTCTCCTGAGCGACATCCTGAGTGCCGGTTAACACAGCATCTTCCTGCGGAAGGATTGTATCTGTGAAAGCTGCAGATTGAGTAGGACGGGCCAGCCCGATAAATGCAATGGTCATTATAATTAAGGAAAAAAGCAAAATTTTGGTCTTCATATTGACCTCCTTTGGTTTTAATTGTTGTTTAAGGATTGCGACCAATCTTTCATTCAATTGAGATTTCCCCACGGCTCCAAGAGCCGCGGTCGGTGGGTTCCAGTGGAACTGTCCGGCCTTTTTGAT
>JAUWVG010000361.1 GCA_030617525.1 Candidatus Aminicenantota bacterium
CTTACGGCCAATTTCGGCCGGATTTTCATAAACTGCAGGCGGATGGCGAAAAAAAGGTTAAATAAACTGAAAAAATAGAAAAATTGCAGAGACCAGACACCGTACTTGGCCAGGTTTATTTCCAGCCGCTTCGTCAATTCAGTCTTGGTGGTATCTCCGGAAATGACCTCACTGGCCGTGTCTTTCTGACCGGCAGGAAAGCCCACTGTCAGCAGTGTAATAGCAATAAGACCCAGCATAAAATAGGCGGCCCTCCGGCGGGACGTTAAATGTCTGAAGGGTTTATACCTGCGGAACAGCAGGAAGGCAAAAACTGTGGATCCGGAGACATGGATATAGGCGGGAACCACCACTGTCAGCAGCAGGAAAATAAATCCAACAGCCAACACAATGATCCAGAACTTCTTAAACTTTGTCTCGAGCAGCAGCATGCGGATTACGAACGCCCATGTTGCCAGGGCGGCAAGAGCGACACACCAGATAGCAAAACCTGAATTCGTTCCCAGGATTATCCGAAGCACCCAGGTAAGAAGACTTCCTCCAAGGATGAGCGTGATAAGACGCCAAATTGGATCGTTAAGAGAAGAGACGGTCTTTTTATGTAATCCGGGAAGAGTGAATGTTTCGGCGGGTTTCCCGTTCTGCTCTTTGTCCTGTTTTTTGCCGGGCATGGTTTTTTTAGTCTATCGCACTTCGCACCCAGCTTCAAGAATAGTCTTTTGGGCTAGAATGTCCATGGGTTCGATAAGAGGAACAGAGATATCTTCGGCTCTGAGAACAAGTGGTAATTCTGTGCAGCCTGCGATTATGGCTCCTGCACCCCTAGAGATCAGTTTTTCCGCACTACGGATGATGTGTTCTTTAGAGGAGCCTGAGGTGGATCCTGTCTTTATCCCTTGGGCACCGAAGATAGCCTCCATCACCTGTTGCTGTTCTTCACCTTGCGGGGCTATCACTTCAATTCCGGCCTGACCAAATTTATCATGGAAGAGCTTAGACACAAGTGTTCCTGTGCTGGAGATGAGTCCTGCTTTTTTTAAATTAGGAATATTTTCTTTTGCCCAACTCAAAGACTCATCCAATAAATTCAAATAGGGGACATCAATCTGAGTAAAAACTTCAGGCAAAAAATAATGTGCGGTCACACACGGCACAATGACAAAATTGACGCCGGCATCTTTCAGTTTCTGGATGCCCTCCAAGAGTAACGGAACCGGGCTGGGTCCCTGCTGCAGTATAGCATCTGTTCTTGGCGGAATTTCCGGATTGCTGTAGATGAAAATTCTTAGGTGATCCTGATCTTTTTTCACTCGGGTGTATTTGATGATCAGGGAGTACATATAGGCTGTGGCTTCCGGGCCCATTCCGCCTAAAATCCCGATCGTTTTTTTCATTTTTGAGATGTCTCTTTTAAAAGTTCTTTGAGTTTGTCCAGAGGAAGAGCGTCAATGCTGTTTCCGTTCCCTTCCATCGACTGAGCCTTAAACAGTGAATTCAGAATGGCTTCTTCAGAGGCTTCGGCTGCAGCCAGGAACAGAGGGGACATCTGGTGATTCCAGAGAACTGCCGTTTTTCTTGTCTTTTCTTGTGTTCGGTAGGGAATTCGCAGTTCTTTTGCAGTCGAGAAGGCAATACAGTAATCTCCGCTTCCATTTGAGTAGAATCCTCCCGTCCTGGCGATTCCCAAAAGTGCCCGTTTGGCCAGCCTCTTTAAGTTCCGGCTGTTGAGGGGTGCATCTGTGGCGACAACAACCATACATGATCCTTCAGGAGTATCGTCATTGGTGCTCTTCATGTAGTGGCGGCCCAATTCTTGGCCTGCAGGGATAGAGCCGATTTGGAGCACACCTCCGTGGTTTGTCTGAACGAGAACACCCACTGTATAACCGCCTTGTGATTCCGGGAGTTTTCTTGAAGATGTGCCGATGCCTCCCTTGTAGTTGTAGCAAGTTGTTCCTGTACCGGCTCCGACATTGCCTTCCTCAACTATACCTCCGGCAGCTTTTTTGATAGCCTCGAATATGTGTTCTTCTTTCACGTGTCTGCCGCGGATATCATTGAGCCGCCCGTCATTCGTCTCTCCGACAACCACATTGACAGAGCCCACTCTCTCGTTTCCGGGGAGGCCGAGTGTATAGCTGATGAGCGCATTGGCTGCAGTGGGGACACTCAGAGTATTGGTCAGGATGATTGGGGTTTCGATATTTCCCAGCTCTTCAATCTGTGTGCTTCCTGTCAGCTTACCGAATCCATTGGCGACATAAACAGCTCCAGGGGCTTTTTCCAGGAAAATGTTTTGCCCGTGAGGAAGTATGGCCGTCACTCCCGTCCGAACATTATCTCCATTAATGAGTGTGACGTGTCCGACTTTAACGCCTTCCACATCGGTGATAGCGTTCAATTTTCCGGGTTTGAGAATGCCAGTTTTGATTCCAAACTCTCTCATTCTTGGCCGCTGCTCAGAGGAGAGGCCGGAGAGACTTAGGACCATCAAGCTGAGTAAAACTAGGCTCATTATCTTCATTGTCCCTATCTCCTTTTTTTTTAAAAAGTGAGAATATGATGGTAGTTTATACGTCTAAGAAATGCAACTTCGTAAGACTATAGCCTATAGACTACAGTTTAAAGGTGAGGAGGAGGGATTGCTCAGTTAGAAAAAATGTGGACGAACACAATTTAATAGTATTGACATCATAAGCGGTTGAGACTATATATTTCATGCTGTTTAAAGGGATGATTCACAAAAACGCCACGCGTCACTTTGTTTTATTTTTTCTTGTATTTCTCTGCTTTTTGTGGCCGTGTGATCTGCCGAGTATCTTTTCCAATCAAATGTTATCTCGGGATGAAAAACTTTTAAAACAAATGGAAGAGGGGGAACGCCAATTCCGGGAAGGTGCCTTTGGCCTGGCCCTTGAAGATTTTTTGCAAAGTTTGGAGATGGCACGAACGATAGGGGATATTCAAAAGGAGATGGAGTGCCTCAAAAAGATGGGCTTGATTTACTGGAATAAAGGGCAAATGGAGGAGTCTTTGTTGAGCTACACTCAGGCATTGTCCCTTGCAAGAAAAAACAAAAAATTGGATGAGATGGCGGACTGCCAGGCATTTCTCGATATATATAACTATTATAAAAAAGGGAAAGAGTATCGTACGTTAAATCAAAATGAGAAATCCATTCTTAGTTTTCAAAATGCGATTCAAATGTCCAAAGAGAGGGGGAGCAGAGAACATGAACTCAAATGCTGCCGGCAGCTCAGCCTGACGTATTGGGGGCTCTTCCGTCTTCAGGAATTTTATAAATTCAGTTTACGCGCTCTGGAACTGTCGAAAGATCTTTTTCATAAGAGGGAAGAGGGGAAGTGCCTGCACAATATGGGACTTTACTATCAAAAAACCGAGGATTATTCCAAGGCTCTTTTTTTTTACGGAAAAGCTCTGGATATTGCCGTGGACCTAAAGAACAAGATCGATGAATCGGCCTGCTTGAACAACATTGGAATTCTTTACAGGAGAATCGGAAATTTCTCTCGATCTTTGGAATACTTGAAGAGAGCGTTATCGCTGGATACAGAGCTTGAAAATCAGATTTATGTGTCCCAAGACATGAATAATATTGGAACAACATATCGACTCAATAGTGTGCTGACGGGCAACCCGACATTTATGGAAGAGGCATTGGACTACTATCTTGGGTCCCTGAATATTGCCAGGATCAGCAGTGATACAAAAACCGAAATCGAGGTTTTAAACAATATTGGTGTTGTCTATTCCGCACTCAAGAATTTTGATAGAGCTTTGAAATATTTTCATCTTTCTGTTTCCCTGACAGAGG
>JAUWVG010000300.1 GCA_030617525.1 Candidatus Aminicenantota bacterium
GCCTTATCCAGTTTGGACTTGGAAAGTGCGGCCGATCTGGAGTGGACATCTTCAATCTCCCAGTTTCGCTGACAGTAAACACAAATCTGGGGGCAGGTCAGAACAGGCTTAATGATGACGATGTGAGGGTAGCGCCTAGTGATCCCTTCTATCGGTGATGTATCCTGCTCCAGCATGAAATCCATAGAGCATTTATCGTACGTTTTGTTCTTAAGCAGTGTATTGATATAGTGAATGGACGGTATTACCTGGGCACGGATGGCATCGTCTCTTCCTTTTCCGGGAAGATAATCCATTAAAGACAGGTAGTAGGGAGTGATGCCGAATGGGATCCTGTGTTTCTGAGCCAGTTTAACCGCAAAATATTCTTCTTCGGTCAGATGAATCAGGTCTTTGAGTGTGTCTGCATCCTTAATGGTTTTACGGAGCTGCCATTTCCAATGGGTCCATTCATAATCCGTCGCCTTAAAATATCGAAGAATACGGTTCTTATTAGTATACCTGCGGCGTTTGGCTTCTTCGTCTAATCCATATGGATAACGGTTTATGAATTTTTTTGCTTCTATGGCCATTTTTGAAAGATAGGCCGACCTCAATCTTGCGGCTTTGACACCGTTGTGTTTTGCAAAAGCAGGTATGCTTTTTGGATACACTTCAGCACTTCCGGATATCCCGCGCAAAAGATGATTCAATTCTGCAAAAAAACCGGGAGATGGTTTTGTGACCGTATTTTTTTTTCCTTCATGGATCAAATCATTCATGTATTTAAGAAAACTGAACTCAGAAAGGGTCTCGCTCCGGATCGATATGATCCTGGAAAAAGTCTCAATGGCATCCCGTACGAGCACCCATTTGAGCGAGGGGATTTCTGGTGTATCATCAAAGGTGCTTATCAGCTTCAGGGCTAACATTTTTCTTATCTTTTTTCGCTTTTCCTCTAAATTGTCATCAGAGATCATGATTTCTTTGAGAGGAGGAATCTGATTTAAAATTCTAAGCAGTTTATTTTTTAGCCTGACTTCCATGACTTATTTTAAGAGATCAACTCCCGAATTATTCTGTTTTGTACAGTAACGAGAGTATCTTACTTAAAAACATTGTAGCATGATTTTTGCTTAAAATTCAATTCCATTCGATAACCGAAGCGTGATTTCTAATGGAATCCTTGTGATCCTAAATGAAATTAGAGTATTTTTAAGGGTTATTTGATAGAATATACAAAAATGAATCAAGGAGGGTTTCAATGAGACAACATCCTAAGTATTCACACAGAATCTCCATTTTGTGTTTAGCAGGACTTATGGTCCTGGGAATAATAACCTCGACTTCTTGGGCACAAATTAAAATCACATCGCCCGAGGAATATTTTGGATTCCAGCTTGGAAGCGACAAAAAGATCGCGCGTTGGGACAAAATTGTCGAATATTACAATCTGCTGAAGACAGAAAGCGATAAAATTGACGTTATCGATATGGGACCATCGACCATGGGGAATCCTTTCCTGCTCGTTATAATTTCTTCAAAAGAAAATCTGGCGAATCTCGACCGGTTGAAAGACATTAATGCAAAAATCAGTAATCCAAGAGGAATCGCAGAAGCCCAGATCAAAAAATTAGTTGAGGAGGGAAAGGCGGTGATCTGTCAGTCCATGAGTCTTCATGCTACAGAGATAGGTGGTACTCAGATGGCACCTGAACTGACCTACGATCTTTTGACTCGGAAAGATGAGGAGACACAAAGGATCCTCGATAATGTGATTTTTTTCCTTATTCCCAGCTTCAATCCGGATGGACAGATCATGGTGACCGACTGGTACAATCAAACTTTGGGTACTGAATATGAAGGAACAGGCCTTCCATGGCTCTACCATAAATATGTCGGGCATGATAACAACCGGGACGGAGATTTTCTAAATATGATCGAATCGGTGTATGCGGCCAAGATCATGTACAGGGACTGGCCTCCACAAGCCTATATCGATCATCACCAAATGGGGAGCTACGGTGCCCGTTTCTACGTCCCTCCCTACAGCGAACCTATCCGTCCCTATGCTGATCCCCTCATATGGAGGGAAATGAGCTGGTACGGTGCTCATATCGCCTACAAACTCGAAGAAAACGGGAAGGCGGGGATCCTCAATGCCGCTCAGTACCCGGGTTGGGGACATTTTGGATGGCACTGGATCACTCCATTCCACAATATCGCTGGTATGCTCACAGAATCGGCCAGCACAAAGCTGGCGACTCCCATCTATATCCACCCGGAACAGCTGCGCGGTGGTGCCAGGCAGTTCCCGGAATACAAAGCCCAATCCACATTCCCAAATCCCTGGCCGGGAGGATGGTGGACACTGAGAGACATCGTTGAGCAAAAGAAGATTTCGGCATGGGCACTTCTCGACCTAGCCGCCAGAAACAAGGAGACCGTTCTGTGGAATGCTTATCTGAAGGCCAAAAGGCAGACGGAACGTGGTGCTCAGGAAAAACCAAAGGCTTATGTGATTCCTGCAGTACAGCATGATTTCTTGACGACTCTTAAGATGGTCAATACACTTTTGATGTCCGGGATAGAAATCAAGCGGGCATCCGAGGATCTTCGAGTTGCGGGGATTATCTATCCTAAAGGTTCATTTGTTATCTCTCTTGCACAACCTAAAATGGGCTTGATCCGCAATCTCCTCGGGCAAACATTTTATGCTGATAACGATTGGACACGGGATAAAGATGGAAGGCCCCTCCGGCCCTATGATTCAGCCACCCACACCATGAACGAATTTATGGGAGTTCGAGTCGATCCGGTCGATGAAAAAATTGAGGAGGATCTTGATATCCTCACCGGCAAAATACGGATTTCCGGAAAAGTAGCTGCAAATAGCACAAAATATGTGCTTGACGGGCGATTGAATGCCTCTTTTAAGGCTGTGAATCTTCTTTTGGAAAAAGGGATTGGTGTCAGACGCGCCGACAAATCATCTCAGGGTTTGCGTCCTGGCGACTTCATTGTCTCCCGTGGATCGGAAGCTGTATTAAAAGACGTGGCAGATCAAACAGGAGTCGATTTTATGGCCCTTCAAGAAGAGCCGGCTTTGGGGACTCATGAAGTCAAAAAGAAACGTACCGGGATGTACCACCGCTACTGGGGCGGAAATATGGATGAAGGATGGACCCGATTTCTTCTCGAGCAGTTCTCCTTCCCATATACTTCTCTAAAGGATGCAGAGATCAAAAAAGGTGGTCTGATTAAAAATTATGATGTTATCATCCTGCCTAATGATTCAACAGCAATGATCACCGGTGAGATGTCTTCCTCCTCAAGACGTTACTCTCCGGCGTCCGTCCCTCCCGAGTACAGAAGCGGCATTGGCACGGAAGGTGTTGATGCGCTTTTGGAGTTTGTTCGAAATGGAGGAACCTTGGTCACCTTTGGTGAGGCCTGTGGTTTTGCGATTGAAAAATTTGGGTTAAGCGTGCTTAATCCAATGGAAAACTTGGATTCTAAGGAATTTTTCTGTCCCGGATCGACGCTTAAAGTGAAATTCGACAACACACATCCGCTGGCCTATGGGATGCCTTCAGAAGGGCTGGTCCTCTACTGGTCAAGCCCGGCATTTGCTATTATTCCTGGACAGCACAATGAGATGTATGAGACCGTTGTGCGCTACAAAGACAAGGATCTTCTTCAAAGCGGCTGGCTTATCGGAGAAGAGCATCTATCAAACCTGGGGGGGATGGTCAATGCTAAATATGGCAAGGGAGATGTTGTTCTCATCGGCTTTCGGACGCAGAACCGGAGCCAGACACACGGCACCTTTAAGTTGTTCTTCAACACAATGATACGTTAATAAGATATTTACGGTGCGACAAACTGCATGATAATGGCGCAGATCCAGGCACCATAGGTCCCCAGCGCATACCCAAGTACGGCGAGCAGGACGCCAACAGTGGCCAGGGAGGGATGGAATGCCGAGGCAACAATTGGGGCGGATGCGGCTCCTCCGATATTTGCCTGACTTCCTACGGCAATAAAGAAAAAAGGTGCTTTTATAATTTTACCGACCGAAAGAAGTATCACAACATGAATGAACATCCAGATGAGTCCAACAAGAAATAATTCTGGACTTTCGAAAACGGCCATAATATCCATTTTCATGCCGATTGTCGCCACGAGCACATAAATAAATAAACTTCCGATCCGTGAGGCCCCAACGCCT
>JAUWVG010000108.1 GCA_030617525.1 Candidatus Aminicenantota bacterium
TTCGAATACATAAGAGGAGAGATAAAGTGCTCCGATGCACTCGTCAAACAACTCTACAGCGAGAGTCCAGAAGCTCAATTGATCAATGGAGTGCCGGGACTTGGGATGCTTTTATCTGTTTTAACAGTGACAGAGATAGCAGAGGTCGAGAGATTCAGTTCAGATGCAAAGCTTCACAGCTATGTGGGGTTGATTCCATCGACGCATGCCTCAGGGGAAAGGTCCTACCATGGGAGACTGATACATCAGGGGAACAAGTGGCTGAGATGGGCGATGGTTGAGGCTGTATGGCCAGCAGTGAGAGCAGATTGCGGGATTAGTATGCTGTATCAAAGGATAGCCAAGAGGAAAGGAGCAAACTCTGCCAAAATAGCAGTAGCCCGGAGGCTGTTGACAATCATTTACCGCATGCTCAAGGAAAAGAGAGGCTATGAATTTAATAAAATAAAAGGATCGGTTGCCTTGTTTCGTAACTAATGGACCATCAAGGCCGCATTCTTGCGGAGATTAAGGAACCGAGACCGAATATTATGGTGTGTGCGGACTCAATTTTTTAGTTGAGGGCACCGATAGAAGTATGGTTCAAAAACCTGAATGAAAAAAAGATAAGGAGGTTTATGAAGAAATAACTTGCATTGCATCATCATAGAAGTTACGGAGGCGCCGAGAGGAACGATGAGGGAATGGCGTTAAAAATCCGAGTGGAGCGCTTCCACCTTTTCAGATTTTATCTTACTTGATTTCGAATTACTTTACAGAACTTGTTCTTAGAATCATGTTCTTAGAATCATGGAAATGCGGATGCTACAGATAAGGACAATTCTATTGATGAAATGGATGATTTCGGCTATAGTAGATGTTTCATTCGAGACTTGAAATGCCTAAAGAAAAGAAAAAACGCGAAAGAAGTGTATTCAGAGAGTATTTTGAACTCATTGCTGAAACAGCCATATTTGTGTTCTTTGTGATGACCTTTATTGTCCAGGCCTTCCAGATACCAACGGGATCGATGGAGACTACTCTTTTAGTCGGCGATTTCTTGCTGGTGAATAAGATGGCCTATACTCAGCCAAAATATGGATTTGAGAAGCTCATCCTTCCTCAAAGAGACATCCAGAGAGGAGATGTTATTGTTTTTAAATATCCAAAGGAACTGGATAAGGATTTTGTCAAACGGGTTGTTGCCTTGGGAGGGGAAAAAGTCGAGATCAAAGACAAACAGGTCTACATAAATGACGAACCGATCACGGAGGAGTACAAAGTCCATAACGACGAAAGGGTTTATACACGAAGCGAGTATTATCGATATGATGATCTCATAAGGGATAATTTCGGTCCTCAAATCGTCCCTCCGGGTCATATCTTTGCTATGGGAGACAATCGGGACAACAGCAGTGACAGCCGTTTCTGGGGTTTTTTGCCTATTAATTATGTAAAAGGCAGGCCCTGGGTTATCTATTTTTCTTATCGGGCTGAAAGCGGCGCTTACCTGAAAACAAGCGTGAGAGAAAGATTGAAAAAATTTGTGAGCTTCATCCCGAAGGCAAGGTGGAAAAGGGTTTTCAAGATAGTTCAGTAACTTTCACAGAGAAAACTATCTTTTGTGAATAATTCAGGCTATTTGCGGGGGGGGGGATTGATTTTGTAATCTTCGTAGGACGAAATATAGAGAACCGGATTTTTATACTCGTTCAAGAAAATCGAACTTTTGACAATTCCATCCATGTCCTTTCCCACTGGCAGACCTAAATAATTGAGCAGGGTTGGTGCGATATCAACCAGCTTCATTCCCGAGATGCTTTTCCCCTTATTGATTTCCTGCCCATAGAAAAAAACCACTCCTTCGGGCGCTCTTTCGTGATAAGCAGAAATTTCAGCATTGCCCAGCATCCATTCGACAAACCTTTTCCACAGGGGGAGTGGTTCGGAACCATGAGGTGAGTAGACAACAAGAAGTTCTTCACCCATTTTCAGGGAAGCTAAATACTTACTGATGATCTGATCGTAGAATTGGTAATAGCGTTCGATGACAGTGCTGTATTTATTGATTTCATCCTGGTTCAGAATGCCGAAAAGTTCGGGAAAGCTGTATTTATAAAAATATGATTCAGCGATGTTCAGGCCGTTGAGAAAAAAATAGAGCATCTGGGGTTGCTGCTGGTTTTTCAGCTCTGTGACTGATTCTTCGAATTCCACATCTGTGTAGAGTGCAGTTTTAACCAGTTGGAAGATTTCATCAGTTTCAAATTTGAGGTCTTCAAACAAATGGTTAAATGTGGTTTCCGCTTTTTGGCCCGGCTTCTCGATTTCAAGATTGAACGGCCAATCTTTTTTTACATACGTCGTACCATAGTCATCAAATATCTTCCAGATATCTTTGGTGTGTACTTGTGGAATATTTGGCGCAAAGCTGAGAAATGGAGTTCTGAGAAACTGTCTGAAAAAAAGATATCGTGGAACAACTTCCAATTGATTTTCGAGGCCCAGGAAATTATAGGTGAATAAGGAAATATGTCGGTGTTTAGAGGGGAATTTACCTGTATTAAAGGAATGATTCAGCATGAGGGGCTCATTTGGAGAGAAGCTTTCCAGCCGTCCCCAGCTTCCCTGGTCCATTAGCACTTGAAAATTTCGGAGTTTTCCCTCGTTGATGAGTGGAATAAGAAAGTCGAAGCTCAGTCCTTCAAGTCCGATGATAGTGATTTTCTTTTCGATTTTTGTGGCTTCAAGATTGGCAAATATTTCTTTCTCTTGGGGCTGAGGAAAATTTGTTCTCTGGAAAATCGTGAGAATCATTGTTGCGGCAAAGAGGATAGGGAAGAGCCAGAGAATTATTTTTTTCTTCGAACTGTGGTAAGAATAAAGAATGATGACCCCGAGGATGGAAAAAAGGATCAAGAAAATAGGTTGGGTATCAAGAAAATATAATGTCCGTAAATCGAAAAATGATATGAAAAAATCGCGGTTGGCTTTGAAAATGATCAAATAGATGAAAATAAGCAAAGAAAAACTGACTATGAGAAATGAGGGAGAAATGAAAGTGATGTGTCTTTTTTTTCCCGCAAAAAATTGATAGACATAAAAGATCAGCACACACAGAAATGTGATGAAGAGTCCATATATAATAAAAAGGAATAGAGTAAGCTGGCTGAAGGCCTTGATCTGGAACGACAGGTTTATATTGAGATCCAGGATAAGAAGGGCGAGAAGGCTGCTGAAAAACAATCCACTTATTAACGAATTGGCAAGGACTTTCAGGAATTTCATAACAAAAAATTATCATGTTTCCCCGGTGCCGTCAACACTGGTGTAATAGAAGTGAGCATTCCCATTTCCATGATTTTTTTCAGAGTTCTGGGAAGATGATGGAGAAATCCGTATCGGAGGACGAGCGGGCATGGTTCCTCCCCTGGAGGAGAGCGAGGACGGAGATCGAGTAAGTTTTCCTCGCTGGGGAAAACGCAACGTGGTTTCTCATCACTTTACAGAACTCGTTCTTGAAATCATGCAAATGGGGATGCGTAAAAAAGTCTGAAAAAGTTGAATCAAAAGAAGATATAAAATAAGATAATTGAAAGTGGATAATCCAATTATTGCTCTTATGACCGATTTCGGAGAAAATGATTTTTTTGTGCCTTCCTTAAAAGGTGTTATTGCCAGCATCAATCCAGCGGCAAAGGTTATAGATATCACTCACAACATTCCTTCATTTGATGTGTTTGCAGGGAGTTTTGTTCTCTTTGCTTCTTATAGGTTTTTTCCAAAACAAACCATTTTTGTTACGGTTGTCGATCCTGGTGTGGGTTCTGCCAGAAAAATCTTACTTATAGAGACTGAAAAATATTGTTTTATCGCTCCGGACAACGGTATTCTCAGTCTAGTACTGGAAGAGGAAGGTGTTTTTCGAGCAACAGAAATCTCTGATCCAAAGTTTTTCCTTCCGCTAACCGGTGTGACTTTTGATGGGCGGGACAAAATGGCCCCTGTATCGGCTTGGTTGTCCCTTGGAGTATCCCCAGAGGAATTCGGTCCAAGTATAAAGGATGTTCAAAAAAAAGAACTGAGCGCACCACATCAGACCGACAATGAAATTCAGGGCACTGTACTCTATGAAGACAAGTTTGGAAATTTGATCACCAACATATCTTTATCCCATCTTGATCCCTTTTTAAAAAAATATGGACGAGAAGCCGTTCGTCTGATTGCCGGAGATAATATAATAATGTATGGAGATAATTATTCAGCCGTTCCTACCGGGGAGCCAGTTTTTCTCTTTGGAAGTTTGGGCTTATTAGAGATCGCCGTTAGGGAGGGATCGGCTCTTAATAAATTAAAGGTGAAAGCGGGAGACAGCATAAAAGTCGAACATCTTGATAATCAATAGCGTTATGGAATATTTACAAGGAACAGTTGAAAGTGTTGTCTATTACAGCCCCGAAACCGGCTATACAGTCTGTAAATTTTCCTGTGAGGATAGTCTGGTTTTTACCATTGTCGGGACGTTTCCTCCTCTGTCACCGGGCGAAACTTTAAAGATTAAGGGAAAGTGGGTCATCAATCCGAAATTTGGCAAGCAGTTCAGTGTAGAAAACTATGTTCCTCTGCTTCCTTCCTCTGTTAAAGGGATAGAAAAATTCTTGTCTTCAGGACTCATCAAGGGAATAGGTCCTGTTCTTGCTAAAAGGATCGTCAACCGTTTTGGTGCACAGACCATCGAAATCCTTTCGAATAATATCAGCAAGATCAGACAGGTCGATGGAGTGGGGGAGGTGAAATTCAAGGAGATCAAGAAGTCCTGGAGCATGAATGAAGATATTCGAGAGCTCATTATTTTTCTTCAAGAACACAATATCACTACAGGCTTGGCAACAAAAATTTATCGTCAATATGGAAAACAATCCTACCACATTCTCAAGACGAATCCTTATCAGGCCTGCCATGATATTTGGGGCGTGGGGTTTAAGACAGCTGATCAGATCGCTCTCAATTTGGGGATGAGCCCCACATCTCCGGAACGGATAAAAGCCTATATTCTTTATGCCCTCGAAAAGGATAATGAGCAGGGACATGTGTTCTCGTTTCAGAATGACCTTATTAAAACATGTCAAAAAGAAATAGACGCTGGAGAGGAAAAAATTCTGGAAGCACTCAAGGAATTAAAGTCACAAAAACTCGTTAAAATGGAACGTGTCGGAGCGGATGACGGGATCTTCCTACCTTTTTATTATACTGCACAAGAAGATGTGGTGAAGGATATCTTCAATTTGGCTCATTTTCCTTTCATACGCCCGGAATTTGATGTGGAAAAAGAGATTTCCGCTACTGAAAAAGATCTTCAAATCCGGTTTTCTCCTGTCCAAAGATTGGCCATAAAAGAAAGTGTCTATAAGAAAATTTTGGTGATAACAGGAGGGCCCGGGACAGGAAAAACAACCATTATCAAGGCAGTCCTTGATCTTTTCAATAAAGAAGGACGGTTTGTCCTTCTTGCTGCGCCGACAGGCCGGGCCGCTAAGCGTTTGTCTGAGGCCACCCGAAGCAATGCAAGGACTCTTCACCGTACGCTCGAGTTCACTCCCAAGCTTGGCACTTTCCGCCGGAATGAAAATAATCCTCTTCAAG
The DNA here is from genome assembly GCA_030617525.1 of Candidatus Aminicenantota bacterium. GTDB lineage: Bacteria > Acidobacteriota > Aminicenantia > Aminicenantales > Aminicenantaceae > JAUWVG01. The sequence continues at coordinate 5,623 of JAUWVG010000108.1, forward strand.
GGGATGCTCTGATTATCGATGAGTTTTCAATGGTCGATCTGCCTCTAATGTATCATCTACTAAAATCTGTTCCCCGGGAGATGCATCTTATCCTTGTGGGTGATAAAGACCAGCTGCCTTCGGTGGGGCCGGGAAATCTTCTCTGCGATTTAATAGGATCTGAGACGGTTGAAGTGGTGCGGCTCGATGAGATTTTCCGTCAGGAAAAAAAAAGCCTGATTGTTCACAATGCTCACCGTGTGAATCGTGGGGAAAAGCTCGTCTATCCCGAAAAAGGGGATACGGAGTCGGATTTTTACTTCATCAACCAGGAAGATGACCAAAAGGCATTCCAAACAATTATCAGTTTGTGTTCTACCCGCATTCCACAAAAATTAGATTTGAATCCTCTTTCACCGGAAATCCAGGTAATCAGCCCGATGTACAGGGGTATTGTAGGAGTTGAAAATTTAAATACTGAACTTCAGAAGCGGCTCAATCCTGACCAGGATGGGCTGAAATTGGGCAGCCGTGAGATCCGGAATTATGATAAAGTCATGCAGATCAAAAACAATTATGATAAAGATGTTTTTAATGGAGATATCGGAGCTGTTGTGGATGTGGATAAACGAGCTTTCAGGATAGTTGTCAACTACGATGGGAGAGATGTCCTCTACCAGAGGGAAGAACTGAATGAGATTGTCCTTGCATATGCCGTTTCGGTACATAAGTCACAGGGGAGTGAATACAGTGCTGTCGTTATGCCTCTTATGACCCAGCATTTCATCATGCTCCAGAGGAATTTATTCTATACTGCGCTCACCCGGGCCAGGCGTCTCAGCTGTATTGTCGGTTCTTTTAAGGCCCTGTACATCGCTATTAAAAATGACAAGCCGATCAGACGAAACAGCTTGGTCAAAGATAAACTCAAAGCGCTGGCTGCAGGGAAAAGCCCAAATGGAACCATAAAACCGGATTGAAAAAAAGTCTCTAAACTGCTAAACTTTTCTCGCCGGGCCATGAGGCATTATCTAGAAGAGTGTTCATTGGTACCCCTGTAGCTCAGTATGGATAGAGCAACGGATTCCTAATCCGTGTGTCGCCAGTTCGAATCTGGCCAGGGGTGCCATTCCTACAGGGGTGAAACCCCATTTTTCGAGTAGTCACCCGTACGCAAGATTAGGCTATTTTAATCAAACAATGTGACATGGATGGAGTGGTTCATCTAAGAAATGGTCTACTGCCTCTAAGCAGCGGGTCGGGAGTTCGAATCTCTCCTGGTGCGCCAGATTACTCTCTTATTTTTCAATAGTTTTCCTCAGTTTTTGATTTAAGCGTGCTTACGCCATTTTAAGCTTGGGTGTATTTAACTGAGTCATTTTTGGTCGTTATGTCCGCATATTGTCCAAACGGGATGGACAGAAAGGAGGTTATGAAAACAGTTAATAGAGCATTGTTCAAAAATGAAGAATTCCATGGTGAAGTTGGCTGTGGCAGCTGAGGATAGAGTGGAATATATATGAAAATCGGAATTTCTTAATCAACAATTCAGGCGGAGTCTATTACACTTTTGTCCTATTCAGTCATTTTCACGGGGATTTTCTTTTTCTTGAGGATTTCTTATTGACAGAAAATGTTTGTGTTATATAGTATTGGCAATAGAGGAGACACGAAGGGCTCAAATTATGCAAAATGAATCGAAATCAAAGCAATACAAAAAATCAAATTCTTATGTT
>JAUWVG010000470.1 GCA_030617525.1 Candidatus Aminicenantota bacterium
CTTCCCCCGTGATCGGCGGCAAGATGAAAAACAACCTGGATATCTGACATGGTCTGCCTTGTCACGCCCGGTTCTCTTAAATCAGCATGAACGAAATCGATTTTTCCCGAATCGACATGATCCTTAATGTTATCCAGAGCCCCGCTGCTCAGGTCATCCACAACACGAATATTCGCTCCTTTTTCTAAAAGGGAATCAACGAGGTTTGAGCCGATAAATGAGGCTCCCCCGGTCACTAAAACATTGACACCTGTCCAATTCATATCAATCCTCCTTTGTCTCTTCGTTATAAAGAAACTATGCTGCGTTCATACATTTGCAGCACTTTATCCTTAGAATAGAACTCAATACAGTGCTTTCTAGCGTTCTTCCCAAACCTTTCACAATTTTCAGGTGAGTTCTTCATTTCCAAAATGTTCTCTACAATTTGGTTTACGTCCTCTGGCTCTGAGCATAAACCGCAATTTGCATCTTTTATAATTCTGGCTACTTCAGATGTACTGTCTGTTAATCCAAGAATGGGCCGCCCTGCGGCTATATAATTGTAGAGTTTTGATGGGACCGATAACTGGGTTTTTTCCTTGTCCAAGGGAACGAGCAAAACATCACTTGCAGCAAGAAGAAAAGGTAGGTCCTCATAGGGTTGAAATGGCAGAAAGATTACATTATCCAGTTCCAAATATTTCGCTTTTTGAACAAGATCTGGCTTCTTCAATCCTTCTCCCACAAAAATAAAACTCAATTCCGCATCATTTTTGAGGGCATGCGCAGCTTCTAAAACCTTTTCCAAACTCAAGTAACTGCTCAGTGAAATCGTTCCTGAGTACATAACGATGAATTTTTTGTCTAGAGACAATTTTTGTGAAAGGGGATTATTCTTGGGAAGTGGCTTTAGAACATTCGTGTCAACCCAGTTGGGAATCACTTTAATTTTATCTGAATTGACATCCTTTTCTTTCAGATTTTGTTTAAAACCTTCGCTTATGACAACAATCTCATCAGAATAACGATACATCCCCTTTTCAAAACGTTTTGCCAGATCAATCGCCCAAGACTTTTTGAGAAGGCCTGACTCTATAGATAAATCGGGGTGGATATCCTGAACACTGAGCAGAATTTTGGCTCCTCTCAATTTCTTAGCAAAAAAACCTGTAACTCCCAACTGTAAAGGTGGAAGACGCAGTAGGAGAACATCTCCTTTCTTTACAGCCAAGAGGTTTAAAATTGAAAAACCTGTGTAGATCGACCAGGCTATAAGCCGCCCGATATGATGGACAGTAAAATTTGTTCTGAACCTCTTTATCTTAAACCCATTTTCTAATTCCTTCTGATAAATCCTGCCTCGAAAATTCTTGTGGTGGGGAGGCCTCGGGATAGTCGTGACCACTTCAATTTCGTGACCTTTTAAAGAAAGAAAAGAGGCCAATTCATTCATTAAAATGGGGGCACTCCCAAACTCGGGCAGATAGTACATAGTATGGATAAATGTCTTCACTTTTCTCTTTTTAAAAATTAAATTGTCTCAGACTTGGATTCTGGCTTTTGACGTATTCTGTCTCTGAGATCTGGTTATCCTCGTCCTCCTGCAGTTGGACCTGCATCCAATTGTATACGTACATGATCGCCGGTAAGAATAATAAAAGATCAACTCCGTAGAATGCGGCCGTTGACTCGAACAGGCTCCGCGCAGAAAAAAAGCCGATTAAAAGAACGTTCCCAAGAACTAAAGGCTTGTCCTCTCCTTCATAATGCCTGATTCTTCTAAAAACATTCATCTTAAAAAATAAAATCCAGATACTGGTGACAGCAAGAATAAAAAAGATTAAACCTAAAATCCCACTTTGGATAATGGCATGAATATAAGAATTATGGATGTGTTGAGATTCGAGCATGATTCGATCCGAGTGAAATCCCCATCCTAAAAAGGGAGACTGTTTGATGAGGGAAAAGGCTTCTTGCCAAGTGGATTCTCGTCCGGACAGATTCACAAGCAAATTGATCTCTCCTCCGGCACGCTCTTTATATCCAGTCTGCCAGAGGATCAGAGCGACAAAAGGTCCTATAAGAACATAGTACCAACGAAATCCCAAAATCAGGACAAACAACATGCTGGCCACTCCTAGCCCAAGAAGTGCCGTGCGTGACTGTGTGGTCATCAGCATGAAAACACCTAAGAGACACAGTCCAAGCCAAGCAAAGCGGATTTTTTCTTTTTTAAGTAAAAACCAAAGACCAGAAATGATGATGACCACCAAGGAAAACCGTCCCACACCGTTGGCATTCATCTCCCCCAGTCCAAAGGGCAGTTCGTACATCTGTTGTCCTTGAGCACCAAAACCCATAGGGACAACCTTGAGTGCAATAATCAAAAAAATTGCGATGGCAACCCCATAATTGATATAAGTAACTGTTTGGAGAATTTTAAGCGAATCCTCTCTCTGATATAAAATCCATACCACCATGACTACAGCAAAAAAGAGCAGGCCCCAATACAGAGAGGTCAACACATCGGGTGAAAATAATGACGTCGACAATCCCACTAGGCTGTAATAAAAAAATAAGCCAAGAGGAGTTTTAGGAGAAGGGAATTTCAACTTTCCAACGAATATCCACATCAAACTTATATATAGCGCAAAAATTGGAAGAAGAGCCCTAATTCCCTGAAAAATCCCAATAGGGCTTGTGTACCAACCTGCTCTCTCAACAATATTATATAATCCAGTAAATAATGCCCCCCAAACCAGCAGCCAGATAACAATAGTGAATATCATTGTCTTTTTATTTTCCAGAAAAGAATGCCTCTCAATCGCCGGCCTCGGTCCCAGTTCTTTGGCCCAACGAT
>JAUWVG010000135.1 GCA_030617525.1 Candidatus Aminicenantota bacterium
CAATCGACAATAAAAAAAATACCGCAGAGAGAAGAACTATAGTTCCGGAAGCAGGGAAATCAAGATAAAATGCAAAGACAAGCCCAATGATAACAGAAAGCACTGCAACCACAGAAGCCAAAATCATGGCCTTTTTAAAACTGGACGCAAGCTGAAGACCAGCCGCCGAGGGAATGACCAGGAGAGCAGAAACAAGCAGCAGCCCCACAACTTTCATTCCCAGCACAACTGTCACAGCAGCTAGAATTGTCAAGATAGTATCCAACCTTTTAACCTTCATCCCTGCAGCCCTGGCTGACTCACGGTCAAACGTCAAAAACATAAATCGGCGGTAAAAGAGGATGATGATAATCAATACACTTCCGGCCAGAGCAACAGATAGCCAGACTTCAGTTGAGTCGATGGCCAAGATATCGCCGAAAAGATAGCCAAAAAGATCAACATTAAACTTGTTAGAGAATGAAACTATGAGAATTCCTGCGGCAAATCCGATAGAGCTTATGATTGCGATGGCGGTATCACCATAAACTCCGGCTTTTTCCTTAAGGTTCATGATAGCCACAGCGGCTATAATACCTACAGCTAAAGCTGCCAATAGAGGCAGCACATTTAAAAGAAGACCCAGAGCAACGCCTGCGAACATAATGTGGGCCAAACCATGCCCAATCATGGCATCTCTTCTCAAAATAAGAAAAACTCCAAGCAAAGCACAGGCAAGCGCAACAAACACTCCCGCTAAAAGTGCCCTCTGGAAAAACCCATATGTCAATAGAGCATTCATTGTTTTCTATCAATGCTGATGAGAGACCACATGATGCCCCCCTGACAGCATCTCTTTAAACGCCGCTGACCGGCAAAATTCAGAATGAGTGCCATGGTAAACAAGGCTCTGGTTCAAACATGCCACCTGAGATACATGCTTATTGATAATGCCGATTTCATGCGTGACAAGAACAATCGTCATTCCTTCCTTTTTATTAAGATCATCCAACATCTCATAAAAATGATCATGTGTTCGTGTATCGACTCCAGTTGTCGGTTCATCCAAGAACAAAATCTCTGGCTGATTCACAATAGCTCTGGCAATGAAAACACGCTGCTGCTGACCGCCCGAAAGCTTACCGATCCGCCAATCCTTTAAATCCTCCAGCCCAACCAACGAAAGTGCTTTCTCCAGTTGAATGGATTCACTTTTTTTTGAAGGCTTTGGATCCTTTTTTCCAGATAAAAGGCCCATGGCTACAACTTCTTCAACCGAAACTGGAAAAAGAGGATCGATATGGGTAGCTTTTTGTGGAACATAACCAATTTTGTACCAGCTTCTAAATTCATTGATTGTGCTGCCAAAAACCCGGATAACGCCCTGAGCAGGCTTGAGTAATCCAAGAATAACTTTGAGAAGAGTAGTCTTGCCAGATCCGTTTGGACCGATGAGTGCAAGAAAATCCCCTGTATGGATTAAGAAGGACACACGGTTCAAAACAGTTGTGTATCCATAATTAAAGGACACATCATCGATGTCTATTAAAATCTTGGATTTATCTGCTAACGAGACCAATTTTTAAATTCTCCAAATTTTTTTCCATTATATCAAAAAAACTCACTCCTGACTTAAGTTCTTCTCTACTTACGTTTGCTCCAGGATTGAGAGCCAACGTTTGGCATCCCACTTCATCCGCAATCATTCGGGCAATGTCATTACTGAGCATGAATTCAAAATAGATTGCTTTGACTCCCTGTTCTTTCGCTATCCGTATAATTTCGACAAGTTTCCTTGGTGACGGCATAGAGTCAGGACTCAAACCGTAGACAGCAACTTGGTTTAAATCATATTTCTTAGCGATATACCCAAAAGCCGAATGCCCCCCCAAAATGAATGTTCGGAGAGAACATTTGCTTAGTTCCTCTTTGTACAAATTGTCTAAATTTTTCAATCTCAAATTGAAAATTCTGGCATTGCTAGTGTACAAATCCACCGATGAGGGATCAATCTGAGTGAGAATCGAACTTATCTGCTCAATAATCTGCATATCATAGTCAAAATCCAACCAAATATGAGGATCTCCGGCTTCATGATCATGGGAGTGATTTTCCATAATGTGTTCATCTTCATCCCACTTGAATCCCAAACTTGTTTCCAAAATGTGAAGCTTGGAATTTTTCACGCTTTTTAAAATATCCTCCAGCCATGGTTCCAAAACCGATCCTACCACAACAAAAAGATCCGCCTGAGCAATTTTTATGATGTCACTCGGCTTGGGCTTCCATGTATGGACCTCTGCTCCAGGAGGAATAAGGATATCTACCTCTCCTCTCTCACCACAGACAGCCTGTGCAAATTCATAGAGAGGGAATATACTGGTCAGAATATTAATTTTCTCTTGCGATTGTGCACAAAGAACAATCGAGCTCAAAAGGCAGAGAAGAAAGACTGCTAACAATTTCCCTGTGAATCTTTTGCTGATCCTATTCATTGAATATTTGCTCCTTCACCAATCGCCACCTCAAAGAAAACAGGTGACGTGAACTGACGATCCTCTGATTCTTTTTTCATTCTATTAATAAAGGCTTCTGTCTGAGTTTCTTCAACTAAAGCAATCCCGGACCCGCCAAATCCCGCTCCGGTCATACGGGCACCCAGACAGCCTTCAAACTGCTTCCCCACTTCATAAAGAAGATCCAATTCCGGGCAGGAAACTTCATAGTCATAACGAAGACTCTGGTGTGATTGGAAAAGAAGCTCCCCCAATTTTTGGAAATCTCCTTTTTTAAGAACACGGACGGCATCCATGACCCTCTGATTTTCCGTAGTCACATGACGGGCTCTTCTGAATAGAATGTCTCCCATTTCGTCTTTTTTATCCTCAAGCATACCGTCTCTTACATCCTTAAAGCTTCTAACACCCGATGTTTTTAGACTTTTTAATGCGGCAGCGGATTCAAGCCGTCTTTTGTTATAGTCAGAAGCTGAAAGTTCGCGGCGGATCCGGCTGTCATACACGACGATATTTAGGCCGTGTTCTTCAAGCGGAAGAGGCACATGCTCATAGAATAATGTCTCACAATCCAAAAAGAGGGCCGTGTTTTTTCTTCCGAAAACAGAAATAAACTGGTCCATCAATCCGCAGCTTACACCCACAAAATCATTCTCTGCTTTCTGAGATAACCGGGCCAACTGTTCTCTCGATAGGGATAGATGAAAGAGTTTATTGAGAGCATTTATAACACTGACTTCCAGGGCAGCGGAAGAACTAAGCCCTGACTCTAAAGGAATATCACCACTAATAAATGCGTCCAAACCTCCGAGAGAGTATCCCTCTTTTTCAAGTACCCAGAATATGCCTTTCACATAATTCACCCATTTTATTGTCAAAGAAACCTGAAGGTCATGTATAACAAAATTTTCACTTTCTTGGAAAAATTCCGCCCACACGGAAACTAGGTTATTTTTTGTCCGTTTGGCCAGAAATTGGATGTTTCTATCTATAGCAGCAGGAAGAACAAAGCCCAAATTGTAATCTGTGTGCTCTCCGATAATATTAATACGTCCTGGCGCCAAAGAAATAACATCTGGTTTTTTGTTATAGATCTCAAGAAACCGCTTGCGTGCATTTAGGATTGAGTTCTTCTTCATCATAAGTATCCAAATTTTAAACTAAGACCATCTAACCTGAACTATTCATAAAAAATGTTGATGTTTTTTCAACTCAAGTAATATCATAGTTTTATTTTGGTTTTCATGCAAATCACTCTGAATATTCCTTCTTCCATGTTCCTTCTCTTCATAATCAATATTTTTTACCTCAGGAGGCGAGCCAATTTTACCGCATCTGCTTTGTTGCGGCGGATTTGCGGTGAAGTACCACAGCTTCATCCGCCGCGCCTCGCATCTACAGCAACCTTGACTCGTGAGTAATCCAGGTTAAAAGGCAATTTTCCTTGCATAGGTAAGGCTTTTATGTCATTATTTTTTTTCAAAAAGCCCATAATTAAAGAGGAGTCAAAATAAAATGTCAGGTTTATTTGAAGACCTTAAACCATCCGGAATTTGGAAACATTTCGAACAAATATTAAAAATCCCTCACTGTTCAGAAAATGAAACAAGTTTGGGAGACTATGTCATCCGTGTTGCTGAACTGAATAACTTGAAGTGGAAAAGAGATGATACCGGCAACGTGGTTGTTGCCAAAGATGCGACCCCCGGATATGAAAATTCTGTAGGAGTTATACTCCAAGGCCATCTAGATATGGTCTGCGAGAAAAACTCTGATATAGATTTTGACTTCACCCGGGATCCCATCCAAGCCGAGGTTAGAAAAGATTGGGTTCAGGCCAAAGGGACAACACTGGGATCCGATAATGGGATTGGTCTGAGCGCCGCCCTCGCCATCATGGAAGACAAAGAACTCCAGCATCCAGCCATGGAGTTCCTTTTTACGGTAGAAGAAGAGACAGGCTTGATTGGGGCTGCTCAGATTCAACCGGGTTTTCTCTCTGGAAAGAGACTCCTCAATCTCGACAGCGAAGAAGAAGGAGAATTTACAATAGGATGTGCAGGCGGGGCCGATTCTGAAATATCCCTACCTTTGCAAAGAACGCAAATCCAAAATGGAAGTTTGTGCAGAATCAAACTCTTTGGATTAAGAGGAGGACACTCTGGAATTGATATTAATCAGGGACGGGGAAATGCCATCAAGCTTTTGGCGAGAATGCTTTGGCAAGCAAATATGGCTTTGCCCTTCAATCTAATTTCCTTCGAAGGAGGAAATCTGAGGAATGCTATACCCCGTGAGGCGTGGGCCGATCTCTGTGTTGATCCCGAGCAATACGAAGCTCTCTCGGCTCTCTTCAAAGAGGCATATGACAAGATTTATTTTGAGGTTAAGGCCATCGAAGACGGAGCCAAATTTTCCTTCGAAAAACTCGATGAAGACAAACCGGAACCTCTCCATCCTGCGTCACAAAAAGCATTGATCTCACTTCTTTTATCTATTCCTCACGGCGTGATCGCCATGCATCCAGAAATAAAGGATCTCGTTGAGACATCCTCAAATTTGGCTGCCTGTTCTACCGGTGAAACGAATGCGGAGATCATCTGCAGCAGCCGGAGCTCTACTGCCTCAGCTATCGAGGCAACTCGGGGGGCAATCGCGGCTGCTTGTAGTCTGGCAGGAGCTCAAATCACCCAACCGGAGGGTTATCCCGGTTGGACGCCCAATCTTCAATCCTCTCTGCTTCAAATCATGAAAGATGTGTTTACAAATAAATTTCATAAAGAGCCAAAAATCGGGGCCATCCACGCAGGGCTGGAATGTGGGATTATTGGGGAGAAATTTCCAGGAATGGACATGATTTCTTTCGGACCAACGATTGAACACCCCCATTCTCCTGAAGAAAGAGTGCACCTTGGTTCGACCGAACTGTTTTGGGAATTTTTGATAACAGTACTAGCAGAACTCAAATAGATGGGTTGATGCAAAGGATTCGATGGTTCTGGACATCTTAATCCATAATCCTTTAATCCCTATGCATGGATTAAGGATTTAAGGATTAAGGATTAAGCAAGAAATCTTACATAATCCATACCCCTTAATCCATAATCCTTAATCTCTTGAATCCTCATGATCCTGTTTTTGTGAGTTTCTGGAGAAAAGTTTTCTTCATTTTGAGGATGCGAGAGGCTTTCCCTAGATCAATTTTCTTTTTTTGCAGAGCTTCTAAAACCAACCAATTTAGTCTGTCGGATACGAGTTCTTTTCCTGTTTGAACACTAAATACTTCATTTTCATATCCGGATGTCTTTCTTTTCTGAAATTCCTTGAATTTTGCAGCGGATAGGCAGCCATAATCAAACAGCGCATAGAGCATAGCCATAGTGCTGACCCCGAAATACCTTTTAAGAAAGAGAACATCTTTGAATTTTAATCTTGTCGACTGAAACTGCAAACGGATGATGTCTTCGATTTTTTTTCTCGGCATTAGGAAGTTCAAAACAAATGTAAAAGCCAGTTTTTCACGCGGATGATAGAGAGGCAAGTATTCACTTACAAAAACATCATGATTGTCAGAGATCACCGTAACATTTCTGTCCTTAAGATAATGGAAATATTCATGGGCGGCAATGAAAACCTGGTGGTCAGTATTATGAAGATTGTTTATTAATGTAAAAGCGGCCTGTTCCAAATCAAAAAAAATAAAGATTCCTGAAATGTTCGATTTTTCAGGAAGAGACTGTCTTATTATATGCAATCCTTGTCTTTCAAAAAGAGAGAATACATTTTTTATGGGTTCATTTCCCAGTCCCATTCTGTTCCTTTCATTAAGGGCGATATCTTCCGCTGAGGCCATCGAGTAGAGAGGAGCTAATTCCGGTCTGAGGCCTAACGCGTCCTCCAACTCTATTAACTCTCTGCAGGTGTTAAAAAACTCTATCAGTCTCGTTTTGACACTCCTGTCTTCACCGGCAAGTTCAAAGAGTTCTTCTTTTGGAGTCCCTTTCGCCTCCAAAAAATAAGAT
>JAUWVG010000346.1 GCA_030617525.1 Candidatus Aminicenantota bacterium
AAGAGCTCTCAAAGCCATCCAAACCGGACTGGACATCAAGAATATGGGCTACAATATCTTCATAACAGGGATCGTGGGAACAGGGCGAACCACAACCGTAAAAAAACTCCTTGAAAGACTCGAAAAAGATGAAAAAACCCCCGATGATATCTGCTATGTCAATAATTTCATAAAATCGGACGAACCCACACTCGTAATATGTCCTCCGGGAAAAGGAAAACTTTTCAAAGAATCAATGGACCATTTGATAGAAATGTTGAAAACAAGTATCCCGGAACTGCTCAAAAGCAAATACTATTCCGATCAAAGGGACCTCATCATCGAAACCCAGCAGAAGCACCAGAAAGAAGTTCTCAAAAATTTCGAAGACAAGGTGGCCAAAGAAGGTTTTTCTGTAATTCAAGTACAGATGGGCCCCTTTGTCAAACCGGACCTGATCCCGATCATCGAAAAACAACCCACACCCTTCAATAAAGTCGAAGCTCTTGTCAGAGAGGATAAATTCCCCAAAGAAAAATTTGACAAACTCAAAAAGAAATATGAGGAACTTACAGAGAAATTGGAGGCCATCTTTATCCAGCTAAAAGAATCCGAAGAAAAAGCCCTCCAACTGCTCAAAGAATGGGATGAGGAGTCCATCACACCTATTATCAAGGGTGCTTTAGACAGAATCAGGACCGAGTTTCAGGTCGATAAAATTTCGAGTTACTTAAGCGATGTCGAGAAGCAGCTCATCAATAACCTCAATCTCTTCAAAGCTCAACAACCCGACACTAAAGGAAAAGAACAAAAGCCGGAAGATCCCTTTGTGCCTTACAGGGTGAATTTACTGATTGATAATTCAAGCCAGGCCGGAGCTCCCGTCATCATGGAAACCAATCCTAACTATGTCAATCTTTTCGGTTCTATTGAATCCTCTATCAGCCGGATGGGCATGATGCAGACCGATTTCACGAAGATCAAGGCCGGATCTCTTCTGCAGGCCAACGGAGGATATCTGGTTATCAACGCCCTGGATGCCCTTTCCGAAATAGGCATCTGGCAAACACTGAAAAGAACGCTCAGAAACCAAACCCTTGAAATCCAAAATCCCACGTCCCTATATTTTGTTTCGACAAGCCGCCTGAAACCCGAACCGATCGAAATCAATGTCAAAGTGGTGATGATCGGGGATGCTTATCTTTACAATCTTCTGTATTTTCAAGATGAGGATTTCAAAAAAATATTTAAGATCAAGGCCGAATTCGACTCTGAAACAATACGAAGTCCAGAAAAAATCAGGGAGTACGCATCCTTTATCAAAAAAATATGTGATGAAGATAGCCTCAATCCTTTTGACAAATCTGGGATGGCCGCCGTCATCGAGTACGGCATCCGCTTGGCAGGCAGGCAGAAAAAACTGTCCACACGTTTCCATGTCCTCGCCGATGTCATCAGGGAAGCCTGTTACTGGGCAAAAAAAAGTAAGGCAAAATCCATCTCACAGGCCCATGTGGAAACAGCCATCCGGGAACGGTTTGAACGTGTGAGCCTCATCGAGGATAAAATTCAGGAAATGATCGAAGAAGGGACCATTATGATCGATACGGAAGGCCGGGTCGTCGGACAGGTCAACGGTCTATCGGTCTACATGCTGGGAGAGACAGCTTTTGGGAAACCCACGAGAATAACAACCTCAACTTCCGTAGGACGGGCCGGCGTGATCAACATCGAAAGAGAGGCCGATATGAGCGGAAGAACCCATAACAAAGGCGTCCTCATCCTCGGCGGTTATTTAAGAGGAAAGTATGCCCAAAACAAACCTTTTTCGCTTTCAGCCAGTATAGCCTTCGAACAATCCTATTCAGGAGTGGACGGAGACAGCGCTTCATCAACAGAAGTTTACGCCATCCTCTCCAGCCTTTCAAAAATCCCGTTAAGACAAGATATCGCCGTTACAGGCTCGCTAAACCAAAAGGGAGAAATCCAACCTATTGGCGGAGTGAATGAAAAAATCGAGGGGTTCTTTGATGTCTGCAAGGCAAAAGGACTTTCTGGAGATCAGGGAGTCATAATCCCCCATCAAAACACTCAGAATCTCATGCTCCGGCAGGATGTTGTTGATGCGGTCAAAGAGGGGAAATTCCACGTTTATCCCGTTCATACGATCGATGAGGGGATAGAAATCCTCACTGGTGTTAAAGCCGGCAAAAAATTGGAGGATGGCTCATTAGAAAAGGACACTCTCAATGACATTGTCGACAAAGAATTACAGAGACTTGCGATGAGCTGGAAAACATTTTCTGCCAAAGAGGAAAAAGGAGAGGAATCCTGATCCGCATCATCTCTTAAGCCCCACCTTTTTGTAAAGGATTTGGACTTCCTTATCCGTCAAATAGCGCCAAGTTCCTAAATTCAAACCGTCCATTGTCAAACCTGCAAAATTTATCCGGCGCAGAAGAAGGACGTGGAAGCCGATCGCTTCGAACATCCTTCGAATCTCCCGTTTTCGCCCTTCATGAAGTTCAACTTCATAAAGAGAGCGCTTAGGAGAACTAGAAACGGAAAAAATCTTTGATGGAGCTGTTTTTTTCCCATCAATAGGAATCCCTCTCTCCAATTTGGATATTTGAACTTTTTCCGGATGCCCTTTGATTTTAACCAAATATTTTTTTTTGATTTCATAGCGGGGATGGATCAATCGATTGGCCAATTCTCCATCATTGGTCATCAGAAGCAGGCCTTCGCTGTCAAAGTCCAAACGGCCTACCGGAAATAGGCGTGTATTTAGTTTGGGAAGAAGGTCCTTAATTGTCGGCCGCTGGAATGGATCTTTTAAAGTGACAAGAAATTTTGGAGGTTTATTCAAAAGAACATAGACTTTTTTCTGGGTTACTTCAATAGTTTTTCCATCCACTTCAATACGATCTTTATTTTCATCAACTTTGGAGCCCAAAATCTGAACAATTTTCCCGTTCACTTTGACGCGTCCCTGTTCAATGAGCCGGTCGGCCTCTCTTCTGGACGAAACTCCAGCCGTACTTAAGAACTTATTGAGTCTTATCATAGAGCCTAAAGATAAAAACTGAAGCCACAAACAAATGTAAAATCCCCAATTCGCAAGTCCTGTTCATCGATATCAAGCTTAACTCGGTGATATCTCCCTTCTGCCAGTATGGAGATTTTTTTTCCAAGATGAATTTCGATCCCGGCTCCAAAGTTGTAACCTTTATCCGTATCTTTGTCGATCTGATGAAGGTCGGCTGTGTAATATCCATAACCAAATGAGATGTAGGGGTGAAAAATGGCAAGTGGAAAAAAATACTTCAAGTTCCCACCGATAAAATTGTAATCAACCTGTCGCCCCTGCCACTCGAACGTAAGAAGTTCCCGCAATTCCATATTGTGGGCCGCTTGAAAGAAGTTCATTTCGACAGCAATCATCCATATTTTCACTCCCGCACGAAGACCGTAAAGGAAAGTTGTATCGGTGTTAAATTCTATGTCTTTAAGGCTGGGCTTCTGAGCAGAAAAACCTCCCTGAATCCCCAAAAAGAAACCAGTCTGCGCATATCCGTTTGAAACACCAAGAAAAATCACCGTCACCAATAGTAAGCCCATAAATTTTTTATTCATATTGACTCCATTTTATATTTATTCATTTAGTCGGTTTAATCTGGATTATTCATAAAAAATACCGACACCTTCGATGAATAACCAGATTAAGCCTTTCATATTTCCAAATTTATCTTAAGGAGAACTGTTTTATTATATCATGCCGGAGAGGTAAAATGGGGTTTCGCTAAAACTTCTAAAATGCGAAGATCGAAGAAATTTTGGGCATGGGCCGGACGCAAAAGCACGGCAGTATCGGCTCCCTGGCCAGTCCCCCCAAGAGATAGGCAAGGTTCCAGGGTCGATATCAATCCTGCATCTGCAGCCATAAGAGCAATCTCCACAGCCACCTTGGTTCCCTCCC
>JAUWVG010000005.1 GCA_030617525.1 Candidatus Aminicenantota bacterium
TATCTCTTAAACTCCTGTTGAAAAATTGGAAGAGAATTGAGGAAACACTTATTAAATCTTTAAAAAAAACACTTGAACCCTAGAATCCTCGAATCCTTTGCATCAACTAATCGGGATAAGAACCATAATAAATCGATATAATACATAGACATCCATACTGGTTCCTGAACAATTAAACAAAAAAACGAACATCCCTATAGGAACAACTTGGGATTTTACTCGAGAATTAAAATGAGATATATTAAGCATGCCAATAAAATTTATTCAAAACAAACTCAAAGGAAATAAAATGAAACTGACCCGACGGAATTTCATCTGGCTCACAGGATTAAGCTCTATGTCTTTCTGGACTCGAAGAACTCATGGCTCCCAATTGCCTACCCAACAATCCGTTTTTTCTTCTCTGTCTTCCACCCCGAGTGTTTGGATCGAATTGAACCTAAACAACATGGGATGGAATCTGAAACAGATAAAAAACCTTGTGGGAGTCCCTGTAATGGCTGTCATCAAGGCCAATGCCTATGGTCATGGGATTGAAAAAGTGGGCCGCTATCTCGAAGAGAAGGGGATCGATTCACTCATGGTTGGGAAATTTCAAGAAGCCGTGCAGTTGAGAAGCAAGGGAATATCCTGCCCTATCCACAATTTCGGGCCCATCTCTGAAATAGATACACAATGGCTTGTCGAACACCATGTTTCTCAGTCGGTCTTTTCCGATGAAATCTACGCTCTGGATTCAACGGCTCTCCGGATCGGAAAAAAGGCGCTCGTCCATATCCATATCGACACAGGAATGGGACGAATGGGGATCTCCTATCGTGAAGCCCCTTCCTATATCAGCACAGTTGCCAGACTTTCGGGAATTAAGATTGCTGGGATTTCTACAACACTGACAGAAGATGATAAATACGACAAAACCCAGCTCGATAGATTCAACAATCTTTGTCAAGAGTTAGAAAAAGAAGAGATCTCCTTTGGCCCCAGGCACGCAGTAAGCAGCGGTGGCCTTTTTACTCTGCCATCTGCATATCTGGACATGGTGAGGCCGGGAATCACTCTCTACGGCTACTACCCTTCAAATGTAACTCAGACCGAAGACAAACTGTCCTTAAAACCCGTTCTCCAGCTTAAAGCCCGTGTAGCTGCCGTAAAATCCCTGCGTTCGGGAGATTCGGTATCCTATCACCGAGTGTATAAAGCAAAAAAGAAAGAGAAAATCGCTGTCCTCCCCATCGGTTACTCGGATGGGTATCCTACAACAGCCGTAAACAAAGGTTCTGTTCTTATCCGAGGTGAACTCAATCCCATAATTGCCAGTATCACAGCCAACCATATGGAAGTCCTCCTATCCAAAGATTCTTCTGTGTCGGTTGGAGATGAAGCCGTCCTCATAGGAACGCAGGGGGCCGCCGCAATATCTGCCTTCGAAGTGGCCCAGTGGGCAGGTATTTCAATCTATAAACTTCTCTTGTCTTTAAATCCTCTCCTGTCGCGAATGAGTATTAATCCCTAATGGATCATCTCTAAAAGAGATGTTAGGATTCTAGGGATCAAGGGGTCTGGGATTCGAGTAAAATGCTTAAGAATTATAAAGAATAAGGTCGAGGAGTCCTAACCCTTGAATCCTTGAATCCTCGAATCCTTTGCATCAACTAATCGGGAAAAGAGCCTCCTTAATAAACTCGGACAACAGCTTTAAAGTTTAAATAAACAAAAAAAGGAAGGGAAACCATGAAAATAAACAAATCGATTCTAGATTTGATCGGTTTTACTCCAATCGTATTTCTTCAGAAACTGAGCCGCGATTGTGACGCCACCCTTGCTGCTAAGCTCGAGATGTTCAATCCCATAAGTATAAAAGACCGCCCTGTGCTTCATATGATCGAGGAGGCAGAAAAAAAAGGACAAATCAACAAAGAAACAACAATTATCGAAGCAACTAGCGGAAACACAGGCATCGCTCTTGCCTATATTTGTGCTGTAAAAGGATATAGATTCATTGCCTGCATGAATGAAGCAATGAGCGAAGAAAGAAAAGATATTTTGCGTTTATTCGGAGCTGAGCTGGAACTGACTCCAGCCAAAGAGCATACCATCGCGGCAAGGGAGAGGGCACTCGAGCTGAGTGAAAAAATACCAAATGCATTCTATTTAAACCAGCACAGCAATCCAGCCAATACTCAAGCCCACAAAGAATCAACAGCCGAAGAAATATGGGAGAATACCGAAGGACAAGTGGATATCATAGTGGTCGCTTTAGGAACAACAGGAACAGCAATGGGCATCGCTTTAGCCCTCAAACCAAGAAAACCATCTCTTCAAATTATAGGAGTAGAACCTAAAGAAGCTCCAATGCTTTCTGAGGGCAAGTGGTCTCCACATAAACTCCCAGGAACAAGTCCCGGATTTGTCCCCTCTCTCTACAAGTCCAATCTTTTAGATGAGATTCAAACCGTTGATGTCGAAAATGAAGCATATCCCATGTGCCGTAGATTAGCCAAAGAAGAAGGAATTCTCGTTGGAGTTTCGTCAGGCGCTACGGCAGTTGCAGCCCTAAAGCTAGGAAATCAACCTGAACATAAAGGGAAATTCATCCTTTGCATTTTTGCCGATACAGGACAAAGATACCTAAGCGTCGATGGTCTTTTTGAATAATAATAAATTCAGGTCAAAAGGAGTAGCAAAGAGAAAACGCTTTTTTTTGAGATCCAAACTGGAATCCAATTTTCAACCGTTCCGCACCATCCCCTCGATTCAAAACAGAAATCTTCTTCCCTATAAAAAATCCGATCGCCGAACCTATAAACACATCGGAAACCCAGTGTTTATTTTTATGAACTCGTGACATCGCCACCAAGGTAGCCATACAATAGGCAAACACATCGACAAGAAATTCTTTGGAGTGTTCCGCGATGACCGTCGCCACTGAAAAAGCGGCCACCGAATGCCCCGAAGGGAAAGAATAATTTCGGGATGTTGAAGAAAATGGGTGAAAACTTAATCTTGATTCTCCCGTGAAGGGGCGGGCTCGTCCTATCGAATACTTTAATAATCCGACCAAAGCCCCGGAAATGACGAAGCTCTCTACCCCCAATAACGCAATTTTTCTCATATTATCCAGTTTGAATATTTCGCCAGCAATGTAATAAGAGGCCAGCAAGCCACCTAAAAAGACTCCATTCCCGCTATTTGTGACAGACTCCCAGATATCATCAAATAGACCTTTATTATTCGAATCGACCCAATTCTTAATGCGCTGATCAAAAGCGACAAACAGAGCCCCGGTTCCAGCAACTACGGCCAGTGTAAAAAAATCTTTCCCCTTCCAATGTGCGGGAGAGCTTAAAACACCAACGGTATCTCTGCCGAATTGTTTTAAATAATTCAGACTGAGCTTGTTCTTAGGAGTTGATATTTCTCCTTTCAGATATCCTGCAGACGAAATGATAACGAGAGCGACCATCAAAAAAACAAAAAATGAAGATTTGCGTTTTTTATTCATCTGTTTAAGCATTGATTCCCTTATTCATGAACATTTCGATTCTATTGAGAGTTCTTTCCGTTACTCCTTGGAATTGATTGAGAACCTGTCGTGATTTCCCCCCCATTTCCAGCGTATCTTCATCATCAGAAAGAAGGAACATCTGTTTCACTTCCTGAAGAGTTTCAACGATCCGAGCTGCATCGGCTTCGACAAACTTGTCGGCAAGCTCTCTAAAATTCTCCATATGGGGTCCGAAAAAGATGGGTTTGCCATAAAAGGCCGGTTCAAGAAAATTCTGCCCTCCCCAGGGGATCAAACTCCCTCCAACAAAAGCGATATCACACAGGGCATAGAGACGCGATAATTCTCCTAGAGTATCAAGAATAAGCACATCCCATATTTGATCTGAATTGATCTCTGATCGACGCTTAACAACAAAAGGCGAGTTTTTGAACAATTGTTCTATTTCCCCGGTTCTTTCAGGATGCCGGGGAGCCAGGATAAAAGATATGTTTTCTTTTTCTTTTCGAGCTTGAGAAAAGGCTTCAATCAGTTTTTCCTCCTCACCCTTTCGAGTGCTTCCTGCCAGCACAACCTTGCAAGCTTTGGAAATATTTAGACTTTTTTTGAATTGAACAACCTCATTTTCTGTAAATGAAGGAAGAACAATTTCTGTTTTCAGATTCCCTGAAACTTCAATACAGTTTGTTTGGACTCCAATGTTTTCAAGACTGTTCTTCTCCCTTTCTGTCTGTACTAAAAAATAATCAATGTTTTCCAAAATTCTTTTGAAAACAAAACGGAACCTGTAATATTTTTTAAATGACTGAGGAGAGATCCTCCCATTGATCAAGATGACCCCTTGCGTTTGCTTTTTCGCCTCTCTTAAAAGATTGGGCCAAAATTCCGACTCTGCAAGAACAAACAATTGAGGCTTAAGAATGCGAAAGAATTTCTTGACAACCCATTGAAAATCCAATGGAATAAAAAAGATTTTATCCACTCCATCAAGTTTATCTTTAGCAATCCGGAGACCGGTATTTGTCAAAGATGAAAAATAGATTTTGTACTCCGGATGCCTCTTTTTTAGATCCATAATCAATTTTTGAAGAGAGAGGACTTCTCCAACGGAAACGGCATGAATCCATACAGATTTCTCTGCTCGACTCACAGGATGCATATGAATTCCCAGTCTTTCCTTCATGTATAAGCTCTCCCCTTTGACAATTTTCAATTTGAAGAAATAAAGTGGCAGATAGAAAACCAAAGAGAGCATCAGAATAAAAGAATACAAAAAATACATGTGCCCAAGCTTACTAAAATTGACTCCCTTAGTCCAGTTTCACCCTGTCAATTTTTCCATTTGCTAACGAAATCGGTTTATTTCCAACTCATTTTCTGTTAAGCTACGGTGGTTATCGAATTTATCAACCAAACGTTGTACGAAATTGAAAGGATAAAAAATGCCTGAAGAGAAAAAAGAAGCAAAAGAATCAAAAGACATAAAAGAACTCAAAACTGAATCCAGCGTGGACAAGAAAAACACAAAAAAGGAAGACACAGAAATTGAAGAGTTGGGAGCAGAGAAAAAGGAAAAAGATAAACCTGTAAATAAAGACAAAAAAAAGAAAGAGACAATAGAAAAGCCACAAAAAGATGATGAAAAAAAGGCAGAAGAAAAGCCGTCTGAAAAACCTGTTGATCCAAAAGAGACAGATGTTGATAAAAAAGAGGAAAAAACAGAGGAAAAAGCTAAGGACAAAACTGAACCTAAAGACAAAGAAAAAAGCCAGGAAAAGGGACAGGAAGAAATAATTGCCGCAGCATCACAAAAAGAAGAGACTCCACCAGAAGAGGTTAAGGAAAAAGTCAAAAAAGATGCAGAAAAAGACACTACAGATGTAAAGGAAGAAGAAAAGCCAAAACCTGAAGAAAAAGACAAAAAAACCGAAGTCCCGCCATCTTCGCCTTCTAAAAAGAAAAAAATCAACAAGATGACCCTGGAAGAAATTGAGAATAAATTAAAGGACGTTAAAGAGCACCAAGGTGGTTTTGACTCCAGATATGCTCGGCATCTTTTAAAACGGAAAAAAACTCTCTCGTCCTAAATCCTATTTTTTCAAATTCGATCTTTCAAGAATCAAACTGTAACATTTAGATAGAATACTCAGTATATTTATTGACCTGAATTATTCACGATCGATATTTTTTATGAATTATTCAGGTTAGCCTGATAGAGGGAATCCAAGTCTCTGCGCTTGATTTACAAATTCTGGATTTTCTGATATCATATTGAAAAATTTAAAAATAGAGTCAAAAAAAACAGACAAAAGGAGAAGTTACAGGTGTTGAACAAAGAAGAAAAAACGAAGATCATCAAAGACCACATGGTGCATTCAAAAGACACGGGTTCACCAGAAGTGCAAATCGCTTTGCTTACAAATAGAATCAATTATTTATCCACACATTTTGCCACTCATAAAAAAGACTATCATTCAAAGACAGGCTTAATGAAAATGGTTGGGCAGCGGAAAAGACTGCTGGAATACATAAAAAAACAAGATGTCAAACGATATGAAAGTCTGATCAAAAAACTTAAGCTCAGAAAGTAACACAGAGCTCTAGAGGATAATATGCCTATTCAAAAAATCGACCTAGAAATCAGTAATCGAACCCTCTCTATCGAGTTCGGGAAAATGGGGAAACAAGCCGATGGATCAGCCTTCATCCGGTACGGTGACACGATCATGCTTGTAACAGCCACATCAAAAAAAGAAGTGAAGGAACCAAAACCTTTTTTTCCTCTTATCGTTGACTATCGCGAAAATACCTACGCCGCAGGAAAAATCCCCGGAGGTTTTTTTAAAAGAGAAGGAAGACCTTCAGAGAGAGAGATTCTCATCAGCCGGATGATTGACAGACCCATTCGGACACTGTTTCCGGATGGATATTTTAACGACACACAGATTGTCGCATTTCTCTTATCTGCCGATATGGATAATGAATCCGATACTCTCGGCATAATCGGCGCTTCGGTTGCGCTTTATTTCTCTGATATCCCCTTCTCAACCCCTATTGGTGCCGTCAAAGTTGGCTATGTCAACGATGAATATGTCATTAATCCGACAAGGAGTCAGCTTGAGAACAGCCCTCTTAACATGATTGTTGTCGGAACAGAAGAGGGAGTTGTGATGATGGAGGCAGCATGCGCTGAAGTCAAAGAGGATATAATCATTCAAGCCACAACTTTAGCCCAAACGAAAATACAAGAGATCATCAACTTGCAGAAGGATCTGTTTAGCCGGCTCGATATCCAAAAACGTGAGTTCAAGGCTAAGGAGATCGATCAAAATATGTACGATCGCATTGAGAAAAACATTTCAACTCCCCTATTGGAAGCCATTCAGGCTCCCGGAGTGAAAAGGGAAAAGGATGAAAAGACAAGTGCGATCCTTGAATCTTTGCTGGAAAAAATCCCTGAAGAAAATAAAGAGGAAACTAGCGACACAAAAGACATCTTCTATGCCATTCAAAAGAAATTGGTCCGAAAATTAATTGTCGAAGGTCAAAAACGAGTCGACGGAAGGACTTTCGACGAAATCCGTCCCATCTCCATCGAAGTGGGCATCCTTCCTCGAACACATGGATCTGCACTCTTTACACGTGGTGAAACCCAGTGCCTCGCCACAGTGACTCTCGGGACTTTTGAAGATATCCAGCGAGTTGACGGATTGATTGAGCAGGCAGACAAAAGGTTCATGCTCCACTACAACTTTCCTCCGTTTAGCGTTGGAGAAGTGTCCTTTCTCAGGGGTCCAGGCCGCAGGGAAATCGGACACGGCGCTTTAGCAGAAAAATCCATCATACCGTCCATTCCGGACGAAGAGGAATTTCCCTACACTATACGAATCGTTTCCGATATTCTGGAATCGAATGGATCTTCTTCAATGGCCACTGTCTGTGGGGGCGTTCTTGCTCTAATGGATGCAGGTGTTCCCCTGCCCTCCATCATTGCCGGAATGGCTATGGGATTGGTTAAAGAAGGCGACCGCTATGCGATCCTTACAGACATTGCCGGTCTCGAAGATCACCTTGGAGACATGGATCTCAAAGTTGCAGGAACAGAAAAAGGGATCACTGCCATCCAAATGGATTTAAAAATTCCACATCTTTCCATAGATGTGCTTAAGGAAGCCATAGAAAAAGCTCGATTGGCTCGATTAAAAGTTATCGAAAAAATGAGAGATGTCATTCCTGAATCCCGTGCTGACATCTCCCCTTATGCCCCCCGAATGATCAACATTTTTATCAATCCTGAAAAAGTGGGAGATGTGATTGGACCTGCTGGAAAAATCATCAAAAAAATCATTGCCGAAACAAAGGCTAAAATCGATATCGATGAGTCAGGAAAAATCACTATCGCTTCTGTTGATGCCTCTGCTGCAGAAAAAGCCAAAGAAATGATCCATGACATCACAGTAGAAGCTGAGCTCGGGAAAGATTATACTGGAAAAGTCATCCGGATCGAAGATTATGGAGCTTTTGTTGAAATCCTGCCAAACGTTGTAGGTCTGCTGCATATTTCCGAAATTGCCCATCATCGCATACAAAATGTCAGGGACGTGATGAGGCTGGGTGATGCCATTCGTGTTAAAGTCATTTCGATCGATGAAAACAATAAAGTAAGAGTAAGTAAAAGAGCCCTTGAAGAACGACCTCCCCATAACGAAAACTTTAACGACCGCTCAAGGGATTCAAAACCTCATTCTTATCGAAATAGAGATGATAAGAATCGGGATTGATCCCCAGCGATACTATTCCATATATGAAGATATTCAGACAGAGAAATCAGGGGTTTACTCTCATAGAAATGCTTGTCACTCTCACTATTGTTGCCATTCTCGCCGGCGCAGCTTTCCCACTGGCAAAATTTGCAGTTAAACGGCAAAAAGAAATCGAACTGAGAAGGAATCTCAGGCTGCTGAGAGAAGCGATAGATGCATACAAATTGATGGCCGATGAAAAAAAATTTGAATTTGATGAGGAGACTGAAGGTTACCCTCCTGATCTGGACATCCTTGTAGAGGGAATCGAAATCAAGGAATCAGAAGAGGGAACTGAAGTTGAAAGGATTCATAAATTTTTGCGCCGAATCCCCAAAGACCCCATGACAAATTCTTTAGAATGGGGATTAAGATCTTACCAGGATGATCTGGATTCAGGAGCTTGGGGAGGAGAAAATGTGTATGATGTCCACACAAAAAGCCCGGGAATTGCACTCGATGGGACCAAATACAGGGAGTGGTAGGACACTGAAAAGAACAGGGTCCTTTAAACGGTCTCAAAAAGGATTCACTCTTATCGAACTCATCGTTGTTTTCACGCTTATCGGGATATTAGTTGGCCTTGCTCTTCCACAATACCAAACCGGAACACGAAGAGCACGCGAAGCCGTCCTTAAGGAAAACCTGTATGTTATGAGAACTCTTATCAATCAGTATTACACAGATAAGATGAAATACCCTGCATCCCTGCAGACACTGGTCGATGAAGGCTACTTGCGTGAAATTCCCGTGGATCCCATTACCAAATCCTCTGAGACATGGATCGAAATTCCGGAAATACTCAATCAAGAAGATATGCTTTCAGGAATGGAAGTTCCAGGGATTGTCGATTTGCATTCCGGTTCAGAACGCACCGCCTTGGATGGAACTGTTTTTAGTACATGGTAATTAGAAGCCAGAAAATCCAGACAAATTCCGCAGGATACACTCTCCTCATTCTCCTTTTCGCTGTAACCCTGTTGATTATTGGTCTTTTGGTCGCTGTTCCCGTCTGGCAAACTCAAATACAGAGAGAAAAAGAAGAAGAACTCATCTTTCGGGGAAAACAGTACGCCGAAGCCATCCGCCTCTTCCAGATGAAGAAACCAGGGACTTTTCCCAAAACGATGGACGAATTGATTGAAGAAAAATGCATCCGGCGCCTTTATACAGATCCTATGACTAAACATGGCGAATGGAATGTCATTGTTCCTTATCAAAGGGTTTCGGCAAAACGAAAAGGATCACTCCAGAGAGTTCTTGTTGTTCCATCGAGTCTGCTCGCAGGTGTTGACAATGCACAGATTATTGGAGTCGTGAGTGCATCAACACAGAAATCAGTAAAAATCTATTACGAACAGGAATCCTATGACCAATGGCTTTTTTTCTTTGGGCAGGATCCGGAAAAAATGCCTGAAATCATCTATTATGGTCAGGAAGAAAGAAATTAATGGACTCAATACTCATCATTGCCGGTGAAAATTCAGGAGACCGATATGGTGCCGAACTCGTTTGTGAGTTTAAAAAAAGAAATCCTCAGATCGAATTCTTCGGCATCGGCGGGAGTCACATGGAGCACGAAGGCGTTCAACTACTTTTTTCTGTTCAGGATTTAGCGCTTATTGGGATCGTTGAAGTTCTCTCCCATATTCCTCGTATTAAAAAGATCTTCAACTCCATTACAAATGAAGTCAAAATAAGAAAACCAGTCGCTGCAGTTTTGATCGATTCCCCTGATTTTAATCTGCGTCTTGCGAAAAAATTGAAGACGCTGTCCGTTCCCGTTCTCTATTATATAAGTCCCACTGTTTGGGTTTGGAGAAAGTGGCGACTGAAAAAAATTAAAAAATTTGTCCAAAAAATGATGCTCATCTTTCCTTTTGAGGAAGACATTTACCGGAAACACGGCATTCCCGCGGTGTTCGTTGGTCATCCTCTAGTCAAAAAAGTGGATGTCTCCATGGCACGCGAAGATTTTTTTCAGAAGCATAGGATAAATTCCGAAAAAACCATCTTATGTGTCCTTCCTGGGAGCAGGAGTACTGAAATCGGTTATCACATGCCAGTGCTCATAGAAGCCCTCAAAAAAATCAACCAGAAATACGACGTTCAGTTCATAATTAATTTAGCAAAAAATTTGGATAAAGATCTCGTCCTCAAATATATCCCTCCCAGTTTGAATAACATTCTTGCCCTCACGGAGGAAGACGCTTATGCCGCAATGGCATACAGTGACATGGCCCTCTCATCCTGCGGCACAGCCAATTTAGAATTGGCACTTCTAGAAACTCCCTTTCTTGCTTTTTACAGGCTTTCGTCTTTAACATACAACCTTGGAATTCATCTCATGAAGCTAAAGAAATACAGCATCGTCAATATCCTGGCCGGTGTTGAGGTCGTTCCTGAACTGATTCAGAAAAAATTTACTCCCGATAACATTTTCAAAGAAACTCAAGATATCCTCGAATCCCAACATAAACAGGAAAAAATGATCTATGAGTTCAAAAGGATCAAAGGCCTTCTGGGAGAAAAAAGCGCTCCCCAGAATGTGGCCATTGAATTAGCTAAATTGATAGGAGAAACTGAACAATGAAAAAATTTGTGATTTGGACCTTTGTCGCCCTGCTTGCTTTCTCTGGAGCTGCAGGCCAGGAGAATGAAATTCTGAAACTCAAAGAACAAATTATCGAACTGCAAAATAATGGAGAATTGGGTTTTCAAAATTTCATCCTCTGCTCTTCAATTTTTACTTTTGCATCTTATGTCCCCCTCTCTGAACCCGTTATTGGAAAAACGGGAACCCTCCTTGTCTACTATGAACCCCTCAATATTTTCACAAAAAAAGAAGATGGGATTTATGAAATCTGGTACACACAGGATATGGTCCTCTTGAATCAAGACGAGACAGTCATATCAGAGTGGCTAGACATCCTGGAGTTTCATCATCGGACGAATAAACCTGTTATGGATGTATTTGCTCAAAACAGTCTTGACTTCGATGGATCCATACCTCCAGGGAAATACAAATTTAAGGCTGTTTTGAAGGACAAGCTGCGTGGTGATTCCGTCACAAAAATTATTGATTTCGAGATCCGCTAGAGAATAAACTCAATCCGATCATACAGCTTGAGTTTCCGCTTTTCTATACTTCCTGCTTTTAACTCAAGAACATATTTTGCAGGAAGAGTCGGCGCATAAGAAGGACAGGGCTCTTTTTCACAAGGCGGGACTTCGCGTTCGAGATGAACGATCCTCCTCTGCCTATCCAGCCAGAGGATATCAATCGCAAAATTCATGTTCTTCATCCAAAAGGAATACAGTCCTTCCGATACAAAGACAAACAGCATTCCTTGGTCTTCATTGAGTGTTTTCCGGAACATGAGTCCCCGCATCCGGTCCTCTTCGGTTTTAACCAAATCAGCAAAAATCGTTTCTCCATCGGGAAAAAAAATGCGAATGTGCGTCACTTTTGACCACAAAAATACAAAAGCCAAAACCATCATAAATACGAGAATTGTACTTTTTTTCATATTATTTAATGATGTGAAACGAGCGGAACGAAACGCACTGATAAAAGTTTTTTTTCCTTGAATCCTCTTGGACTTCTTACAGTGAGCATAAGGCTCTGAAAGGTATCTCCCACCGGAACAATGAGCTTCCCTCCAATAGACAACTGTTCTTGAAGAGGTTGAGGGATTACACGCGGAGCGGCTGTCACGATGATGGCATCAAAAGGAGAAAACTCTTTCCAACCATAAGATCCATCACCGACTTTAAACTGAATATTTTTGTATCCCAATTCCGCCAGTATGATTCGGCTTTTTATTGAAAGACTTTCAATGATCTCAACAGAATAAACATCCTTGACGATCTCAGCCAGAATGGCCGTCTGGTAACCAGATCCAGTCCCGATTTCTAGAACTTTTTTGCTGCCCTCCAGTTGGAGAACCTCCGACATATAAGCGACGATGTATGGCTGAGAAATTGTCTGTCCTTCACCAATAGAGAGGGGTTCATCATTATAGGCGTGAGACCTGATCTTATCAGGGACAAATTCATGCCGCGGCACCTTTTCCATGGCCGCAAGCACTTTGGTATCTTTGATTCCCCTCGCTTTGATTTGCTTCCTTACCATCCTTTGTCTTTTCTCTTCAAAATTTTCTTCACTCATTTTCTTCTTGAAAACTCAAGAAAAGATATGGGCTAAAAGCCCGTCTAAGAATTAATAAGCTTTAGCAAATAGGACTCTTTTATTGGAGTCTTTTCCACAGAGAATACAATGGCCTTCCTTCTTATCGTGAGGGTCTTCGGGCAAAACAATACGAATAGTCGCCATCGTCTCATCTTTGATTTTTCTCTCACACAAAGGTTCACCACACCAAAAAACCTTTATGAATCCCCGTTGAGAGTCCATAATCTTCTGAAACTCGTCATAGGTCTGAACATCGTGCGTGTTTTCAGTTTGAAACTTCAATGCCGACTCAAAAAGTGAGTTTTGGATGTCTTGAAGGACAAGGGGGATGCGCTCGCTTAGTTCACTAAATGGTATTTGTTCTTTTTCAAGGGTATCCCTTCTAACCGAAATAACATGTTTATTTTTTATATCTCTGGGTCCGATTTCTATCCTAAGCGGAACTCCTCTCATCTCCCATTCCGAAAATTTCCAGCCCGGAGTAAATTCCTCCCTGTCATCAATTTTTACTCGTAATCCAAGTTGAAGAAGTTCGCGTTCGATATCCTTGGCTGCAGGAAGAACATCTTCCTTCCAGTTTCCTATAGAGATCGGGACAATGATGACTTGAATGGGCGCCACATTCGGCGGTAATCTGAGACCGGAATCGTCTCCATGAGACATGATTAAGGCTCCTACCAGGCGCGTAGAGACTCCCCAAGAAGTCTGCCAAACATACTGAAGATTTTGTTCCTTATCTTCATACCGGATATTAAAAACCTCTGAAAAATGCTGGCCTAAAAAGTGAGACGTACCCATCTGAAGAGCTTTTCCATCAGACATTAAGGCTTCGATGGCGTATGTATCGGAGGCACCGGCAAATCTTTCCATTTCTGACTTTTTACCGGAGACCACAGGTATGGCCAATTCTGTCTCTACGAACTCTTTATACAGATCAAGAATCATCATGGTTTCATCAACCGCTTCCTGTTCTGTTCCATGAGCCGTATGCCCTTCCTGCCAAAGAAATTCTGTCGTTCTTAAGAATGGACGAGTCACCTTTTCCCATCGCACAATATTGGCCCACTGGTTGATCAAGACAGGCAGATCCCGCCAGGATTTGATCCATTTTGAGTACATGTTTCCAATGATGGCTTCCGATGTCGGACGTACGGCAAGCCGTTCTTCAAGTTCTTCACTTCCACCGACAGTCACCCAGGCAACTTCAGGAGAAAATCCTTTAAGGTGTTCTGTTTCCTTCTGAAGGAAACTCTCAGGTATAAAAAGTGGAAAATAGGCGTTTGAATGGCCTGTCTTTTTTATCCTCTCATCAAGGAGTCTTTGGATGTTTTCCCATATTGCATATCCATAGGGCCGAATGACCATCATGCCTTTCATTGGGGCATAGTCGGCAAGCTCCGCTTTACGAATCATCTCCAAATACCATTTAGAAAAATCCGCACTCTTCGGTGTTATCTGTTTAACAAATCGATCATCTTTTTTCACTATTTTTCTCCGTGTTTCAACTATCGGGTATTCTAAATTCTCTCTCTATTTTTGTCAAATACAGCCCTTGAAATTAATGTGAGAGTGAAAAATCGGGGGGTTATAAAAGAGGTCTCAATTTATCACCCCAAAATTCATCCACAAGGGTGATTGATCCTGTTAAAAGAATATGAGATTTTAAATATGCCAAGAGGAAAAGAGGAAGTAAACATGCCAGACAATATTTTCGGAGAAAAATCTTTTGAACAGACGGTTAAGGAGAAAGGATTCAATCTCAGTCTTCCAACTCGGGTTGAAGGTCAGGATATGGAAGGAACCTTCTTTAATGAGAAGACGTCTTTATCTTACATCAGTCATCAAGGTTCGTCATTTTGGTTGAGGACACCCATATCCGTTGGCCATGATCTTAAGCTCATCGTAGATCTTCCCCCAAAGCTTGCTCAGGATCAAATAATGAAGCTCATTATCAGGGGAAAAGTCATTTTTGTTGAAGCGGCAACAGATCAAATACCCAAACAGCGAGTCTCCATCAAGTTTGAAAATAAATATATTATCCAAAATGACGATTGATCAGAATTGATGTCCGCATTGTCCATGTACCAAAAAAATATAATTAACCATCCCCTTCACCTTTTTCGATGATAAAATTAACAAAAATATCACCCCTTGAATCATCCAAAAGAGGGATTGAACAGTCAAAGTGAATCTGACAAAATCCACACCAACGATGCGTGAAGCTCACAGTTCTAATCAAGTCCCTTTCCATCCGCCCCAGTCTGCTGACGAAAAGAATTTCGATTTCTTTCTTCCGGCAGTTGTGTCTGGAATTGATGCAGGAGGGATCGAATTTAAGGAAAAAACGGAGATTTCTTCCATGAGCTCCTTAGAAGCTCATTTTGGTCTCAGAACCAAAGTCACGATTGGGACAAAACTCAATGTTGTCCTCAACATTCCAAAAACGTTTATTCTAGAGAATCAATTGAAGCTGCGAATTTCTGGAGATGTTATCACAGCCAGGGCAGATGAGGACCTCGAAAGCAAACACCTGATTTCCATAGATTTAGACAAAACATACAAAATTTTTCCCATCAAAAACTAACACCTTCTCCCCCCACCCCCTTGATCCTTGGATAGCCGCTTGACAAGGGAAATTCAATTATATAACATAATTTAAAATCGAACCTTATGGAATTTTACTATTTTCAACGGGATAAAAAAGAAGTGTAATCCATGACTAACAAGAAAACATCGACTTCAGAAGAAAAAAAAGTCAGTATTCTTATTTACTGCACATCAGACCTGATCCTCTCAGGTATACTCAAAGCCCTTGAGCCTGCAACAGACTTGGAAGTAGTCAATATTGAAAAAAGTACGATTGACGTTTTTATTGAATCCATCAAAGGCCTCAAACCACAGATTGTTCTTTTTGCCAACACAGAACCTCTGCCCAATATCCGTGAGATTTGTAAGGCCATCCGAGATCTATTCGATGAACGGTCAAAATCTCAGCTGATGCTGCTCGGAAACATCCCTTCTCATGAAGAAGTCGTGAGTTTGATGAATGCCGGCGTGAGAGGCTATTTCGATCTCAATGACCCGTCTAACCAGCTCGTGGAAGCTTTGCGCATCGTCCTTAAAGGAGAAATCTGGCTGCCTAGAGATAAGATGAGCAGTATTATGGATCGTATCATTTCCGTCGTCGGACGTGATTTAAAAGAAAAAACATTAGATCAACTCACACCCACAGAATTTCAAGTTCTAAGATTGATCGGACAAGGCAAAAGCAATGATGAAATTGCAGAAGCGATGTTTATCAGTAAGAATACGGTGAGATCCCACATCAAAAGCATCTATGCTAAATTTGATACCCACAGTCGGCTTCAATTGGCTCTCTATGCCATAAATTCAGCATTGTTTTAACACAAAGGAAATATTTCGAGGTAACGATGACCAACAAAAAAACAATTTTTTTAAAGGATAATCGGCGTTTAGAATTCCGGCTCGAACTCCCGCTTCCAGCCATCATTGAAGGGACACTCATAGATGGCCAGAACTTTTCAGAAGAGACATTGATTGAAAACATAAGTTCAACAGGGGCCTATTTTGAACTTGAGGCTCTGATCACAGTCGGTGCAAAACTGCTTCTCAAGGTTGATTTACCAAGTTCTCTGTCTGAGGGCAAAAAATTGAACTTGAGTCTTCAAGGACAGGTTGTCCGTCTGGAAAAGATCAAATCAAATAAACAAGGGATTGCTCTCAACTTCGACGAAGAATTCGACAGCGAAGAAGTCCAATTCATAACCGAAGACAACTAGCTTCCGCCAACCATCTTTTTGCAGGATTTTAATATGCTCATTACTTCACTCACTGGGGGAATCGCTACGGGAAAATCCGTTGTCGCTCAAATCTTAAAAGAACTCGGATGCTCCATCTACAAAGCTGACCGTGTGGCCCACCAGCTTATGGAACCCCAGGAACCTGCCTGGAAAGAAATTATCGACCATTTTGGTCCCTCTATTTTAAAATCGGACAAAACCATAAACAGAACCAAATTGGGAGCCATTGTTTTTTCCAACATAGAAGAACGTCTTTTCATCAACAATCTCCTCCATCCTCTGATTTTTAAAAAAAGGGAAGAAGAGATAAAAAAATTAAACACGGAGGGATATTTCAAAATTTTTGTATCAGAAGCGGCACTGACAGTCGAAGCTGGGTATGTTCAATTTTTCGACAAAATCATTATCACACACTGCCAAGAAAATATTCAGATAAACCGCTTGATGAAAAGAGATCAGATCGATCGGAATGAAGCCCTAAAAAGAATCGATAGTCAAATGCCCTCCGAGCAAAAATTGAAGTATGCCGATTACGACATCGACACTTCAGGCACATTGGAGGAAACTATAGAACAATCTGAACAGGTGTTTAGAATATTGATGTCGGATTATGAAAACTTGGGCGACCATAGCACTTAATAAAAAGGAGTCGAGGGGTCTAGGGTTCCAGGGGTCGAGTGAAAATCTTATTATATCTTTAAAAAAACACTTGAACCCTTGAATCCTCGTATCCTTGAATCCTTTGCCTTTTATGAATTAGATTTCAGGGCAGCAGCTAGCAAAGGAATCATTATTTCGTGATGCCCTATGAAATAGAAACCTTTCCCCTTTTTTCCCAGGGGTCTTTTCACAACATTCTGATTTGGACGGTAGTGGTGGTTGAAATCAAACACGGCCGTGGAAAATCCGTCAAGATCCAGCCCCTTATTCCGTACAAATGACACGGCTTTGAGAAAAACTTCGGGAAGCACAACGGCCGATCCAACATTCAGAAAGACCCCCCCCCCATGTAATCCCTTCACTAAAGAACAGAAAAGGAAAAAATCTCGTAAAGAGGTTTTCCCAAGAGCCTCTCCACTCACCTTGGGATGAAAATGAATAGTATCTGTCCCTATCGCAACATGAACTGTCACGGGAATATTCAGTTCATAGGCAGCGGCAAACAAACTCAAGTCTTTAAAAGGATAGGTTGAAGACGCAATCAATTTTCCCACAATCTCTCCCAAACCGAGTTTGTC
>JAUWVG010000190.1 GCA_030617525.1 Candidatus Aminicenantota bacterium
ACTTCGGATAAAGGGATGTGTGGAGCATTTAATTCCAACCTGCTTTTAAGCACGTGTGATTTTTTAGAGAACAAATCAGCTCTATCTGAAGTGCGATTGGTCTTAATGGGGAAAAAAGCCGTTTCGTTTTTTGAAAAGCAAACATTCATAAAAGACCGTGCCTATGCGGATCAAGTTCACAAACTCACACAAGAGGACTTGAAGGAGTTGGCTCTTTATCTCATGCGTCTGTATGTCTTGAACCAAACAGATGCGGTCTATGTCGCTTACAATGAGTTCAAGTCGATCCTGGCTCCGAAGTTGACAATCACTAAGCTCCTTCCACTCGAGCCTCCTGATGTCTATGAAGAAGGACCTACTGAACCCGATCTGGAACCCAAGTCACCCCATCTGCTTGAAACGTTTCTCTCTCTCTATGTCGAGGATCAAGTCCAACACTTTTTCCATGAGTCTCAAGCCGCCGAACAGGCTGCACGGATGATGGCTATGGATAATGCTACAAGGAACGCTGAAGAACTCATCGATGAATTGCGATTGGCTTTGAATAAAATGAGGCAAGCCTCAATCACTAAGGAGCTGCTGGAAATTATATCCGCCGTTGAAGCTCTGGAGAAGAAATAGGAGCAAGGAGAGTTCAATGAAAACTCAAAAAAAAACAAAAGTTAAAAGTACCCGCACAACTAATGTCGGCAGGGTTGTTCAAATTATCGGCCCGGTGGTCGACATTGAATTCAAAGATACCGAACTTCCAGAAATCTACAATGCGGTTCGGATAACAAACGAAGACTTTGAGCATGGCTCTCCTCAGTCCATCAATGACACAAAGAGGGAATTTGGGATTCGTGTTAGCCCTGATGTGGAAGCCGCAAAAACCACCGAGATTGTGGATATAATTGTTGAAGTTGAACTGCATCTTGGGGAGGACAAAGTGCGTTGTGTGGCCATGCATCCCACAGACGGCCTGGCTCGTGGGATGAAAGCAATAGATTTAGATGGACCTATCCAGGTTCCTGTGGGAGAATGCACGCTCGGGCGGGTCATTAATGTCATTGGCGAACCCGTTGACCATCAGGGACCCATCAAAGCCGAAAAGACCTATCCCATTCATCGCGAACCTCCGACTCTGGAAGAGCAGAGCACGCAGCTTGAAATGTTCGAGACTGGAATTAAGGTCATTGATTTGATGCAGCCCTTTCTCAAGGGAGGAAAAATCGGTCTCTTTGGCGGTGCCGGTGTGGGCAAAACAGTCATCATCATGGAGCTGATAAATAATGTTGCGCAGCAGCACGGAGGCTATTCCGTGTTCGCTGGGGTTGGAGAGAGGACAAGAGAAGGAAACGATCTCTGGCTGGAAATGAAAGAATCGGGCGTTATTGACAAAACTGCGCTTGTCTTTGGTCAGATGACCGAGCCTCCGGGAGCGAGACTCCGGGTTGGCCTGACAGCTCTGTCGGTTGCCGAATATTTTCGTGACGAGATGAACCAGGATATCCTGCTATTTATCGACAACATCTTCCGATTTGTTCAGGCCGGCTCCGAAGTCTCAGCGCTTCTTGGGCGTATGCCTTCGGCTGTGGGGTATCAGCCTAATTTGGCTACGGAGCTGGGTGAACTGGAAGAGAGGATCACTTCGACGAAAAAGGGCTCCATCACTTCGGTTCAGGCTATTTATGTGCCGGCTGACGATTTTACCGATCCGGCTCCAGCGACAACTTTTGCTCATCTTGATGCGACCACAAACCTTTCCCGAGCTCTTACTGAGATTGGTATCTATCCGGCTGTGGACCCCTTGACCTCTTATTCTCGGATTCTAGATTCCAGGATTATTGGAGAAGAACACTATCAAACGGCCCGTGATGTTAAAGAAATCCTCCAGAGATATAAAGATCTGCAGGACATCATCACTATCTTAGGGATTGAGGAGCTGTCCGAAGAAGATAAGCTCATTGTTGGCCGTGCGAGAAAGATACAGCGGTTCCTTTCCCAACCGTTTCATGTGGCTCAAGAATTTACGGGGCGCGAAGGCAAGTATGTGACCATTGCGGAGTCGGTCAAAGGATTTAAGGAGATCATTGAGGGCCAACATGATGACAAGCCCGAACAGGCTTTTTATATGGTGGGAGGGATCGAGGAAGTTTTGGCCAAGGCCGAGGAGCTGAAGTCTGTATGAGCGAAGGAATGCCAAATTCCCTAAAACTTAGGGTGATTACTCCCGGTCAACTTCTGGTGGATGAAGAGGTACATGAAGTGGGCCTGCCCGGTTTGGATGGCTGTTTGGGGATCCTTCCCGGACACTTCCCTCTCTTGGTGACTCTGGGCGACGGGGATATCACCTACCGGATATCAGATAAAGAGCAGACATTTGGAGTGAGCGGAGGATATGCGGAGGTCCATGCCGACAGAATTCAAGTTTTTACACGGTTAAAAGACAATGGACAGGAATCGGATGAAGGCCGAGGATGAAACCCTTGATGCATTTTATCATGGATGCATCCAAGTCCTCCAGAAAATTAAAGGATATAGGTTTGCATTGGATGCTCCCCTGCTTGCCGATTTT
Source organism: Candidatus Aminicenantota bacterium (assembly GCA_030617525.1). Classification (GTDB taxonomy): domain Bacteria; phylum Acidobacteriota; class Aminicenantia; order Aminicenantales; family Aminicenantaceae; genus JAUWVG01. The sequence continues at coordinate 2,558 of JAUWVG010000190.1, forward strand.
ATTCACACGACCGAGGATGACGAACTGCTAGAATTCGGGACAGGGAACGGTATCATATCTCTTCTTCTCAGCATCAAGCCTTTTAAGCATATCACGGCTGTCGAAGTCCAGGCATCTCTGGCAGAGCTGGCAAGGAAAAATGTCAAACTCAACCATCTTGAAAAAAGGATCACGGTTTTAGAGCAGGACCTGATGCAATTTAGGCCGGAGAAAAAGTACGATGTTATTTTTTCTAATCCTCCTTATCACAAAAGAGCTGAGGGCCATTTGAGTCTCTCAAAAGAAAAATCTATCGCCAAACACGAGTTAAAGTGTACGATTTTTGATATAATGCAGAAGACTTCAGTCCTCCTGAAGAGTAGAGGTAGGGCCTACTTCGTCTTTCCCGAAAAGAGAAAAGACGACATGGCAGAAGCAGCAAAAATGAGCGGTTTAAAAATGAAATCCAGACGGTTTGTCTATGCGCGTTCAAAAGACAGGCCCAATCTCTTTCTGGTTGAATGTGACTTTCTATCCCGCAATGTGATACAGCAGCCCGACCTCATCCTCTATGACGAGGAGGGACATTACTCTCAAGAAACACAAGAAATATTTTCAGGGAGACTCCATGCTTCGTCTTTACAATAATCTCAAAGGCCTTTACAAATACCGGGTTCTTATCCAGAACCTGGTGAGCCGTGAGCTCAAAGCCCGTTACAGGGGAACAATGCTTGGTTTCCTCTGGTCATTTATTAATCCGTTTCTTTTGATGGTCATTTACACCATCGTATTTGGTTTAATCATTGGTCCTAGAGATCCTGCTTTTGGAGGCAGCCCATGGAAATACGCCCTCTTTCTCTTCTGCGGTGTCCTGCCCTGGACGTGGTTTTCTTCGTCGTCCATAGAATCGGCCAATGTGCTAATGGTGCAGGGCAATCTGATAAAAAAAGTCCTGTTTCCGGTAGAGATTCTCCCTGTTGTGGTAGTGATCAGCAATTTTGTCCATTTTTTGTTCGGACTCCCCATCCTTTTAATTTTTGTCCCCATCCTTGGCAAACAGTACACCTTGTTTTTACTCTTTTTACCTCTGGTCATTTTGGTCCAATTTGTGTTTTCTCTTGGTTTTTCCTTTCTTGTCTCCTCCTTGACCGTTCATTTTAGAGACATCAAGGATATCCTGACCAATTTACTGACATTTTGGTTTTTTGCCTCTCCGATCATCTATACTATGTCACTCGAGGCCATACAGAATTCCAAAATCCTGAAGCTCTGGATGAATTTGAATCCCATGACCCACATCATGTTGGGATATCAGAATAGTGTTTTTTTTGGGGAAATGATTCGATGGAAAAAACTGGGGATCACTTTTCTTGTCTCAGTGGTCTTTCTCTTTGTGGGATATTATGTTTTTGACAAGCTTCGCGACTCGTTTCCGGAGGAGGTCTAAGTGGCGGCCATCACGGCACAGAATGTAACCCGAATATATCAGAAGTACTCTTCGCGGCATCGTTTTAAGACATTCAAGAGCGCCCTGATTAAGGGAGATCTCTTCAAAGGCATGAAACCGGATGAAACCGTGACGGCCTTAAATGATGTGAGTTTCACGGTCGAAGAGGGGACGGCTTTTGGTGCCATCGGTGAAAATGGCTCCGGCAAGAGCACTCTCCTTAAAATAGTTACCGGGATTGTGAAGCCCACCTCGGGAACCGTCACTGTCAACGGCAAAGTGTCGGCGCTCATCGAATTAGGCGCGGGATTCCACCCGGAGATTACGGGCCGGGAAAACATCTTCATCAATGGGATCATGTTGGGGCTTACTAAAAAAGAAATCCATGAAAAATTTGATAAGATTGTGGAGTTTGCCGAACTGGAAGAGTTTATCGAAGCTCCTGTCAAGACATATTCTTCTGGAATGTTTATGCGTTTGGGATTTTCGATCGCCATCAATGTCAATCCGGATGTCCTTCTTGTGGATGAAGTGTTATCCGTAGGGGATGCTTCCTTTGTCCCCAAGTGCTTGGATCGGATCGATGATTTCCGCCGGAGGAAAAAAACCATTCTCTTTGTCAGTCATGATCTGGCAACGGTCAGAAAAATTTGTGATAAGGTGATCTGGCTTAAAGAGGGAGTCATCCAGACAATCGGCGAACCGAATCGTGTGGTGGATGCCTACCTCCAGGATGTGGCTGAAAAGCAGGAAGAGGATTTTGAGAAACGAAGCCGGCAGCAGGTCGTCGAACAAGAAGCTGAGTACGATGAAAATCGCAGGGAAAATCGATGGGGAAAGAGAGAAATCGAAATAAAAAAAACCATTCTAAAAAACATGGAGGGGAAAGAAAAACATGTCTTCTCTCCGGATGAAGGGATGGTCATCGAGGTGGATGTGGAGGCCTACTCCGAAATAAAGGATTTTGCCTTCGGGGTGGGCATTTTTAATTCTCAGGGGATTTGCTGCTACGGCACCAATACGATTCTTGAGGAGTTGGAACCGGCTTCAATTTCTGGAAGAGGAAAGGTTATCCTTAAGATCGATCGTCTCAATTTTGTCAATGGGACATACTATTTAGATGTTGCCGTTCACAAAAGGGACGGTTATCCTTTTGATTACCACCGCAACCTTTACTCGTTCCTGATTTCCTCTCGTGAAAAGGATGTGGGGATATTCCGTCCGGATCACAGCTGGGAATTCTCATCCGATATCCGGATCAAGCGCACAGGAGAAAAAGATTAATATGGAGAAATAAATGGTTAGATCAGGAAAAAGGTCAACGGTTGAAACACATCGCCGGACTGTGATGAAAACCGTCAGCTGGCGAATCGTAGCGACGCTGACCACAGGGATCATTGTTTATATCTTTACAGGTGAGATTCTTCTGTCTCTAGGAGTCATTGGAGTTGAAGGGCTCACCAAAATCCTATTTTATTATCTACATGAAAGAGCTTGGAATATGATCCAGTGGGGCAAGACGAAACATCCTCTGGCCTCTATCCCTGTTAATAAAGAATTAGTCCCGGAAGACATGGAAAAGGTCAAACAGCAGCTTAAGGACCTCGGGTATCTTGATTAGAGCCGTGGAGAAAATTCAAGACATTCAGAGCCTGG
>JAUWVG010000099.1 GCA_030617525.1 Candidatus Aminicenantota bacterium
GTGCTGTGGAGACCAGGAGGCCCTTGATTTGGCTGTGGAGCTCCTTAAACCCGGAGGGACACTTTTTATCATCGGGATTCCGGACACGGATCGTATTTTGTTCGATGTCCATAAAATTCGAAGAAAAGAAATTGTGCTGCAGAATATCCGCCGGCAGAACAGATGTGTCTCAGAAACAATCTCTTTTATTCAAGAGAATCGGGTGAGTGTGAATTTTATGGCAACGCACACTTTTCCTTTGTATGAATCAAAGGAGGCTTTTGAGCTTGTTTCCATTTATGCCGGGGGTGTAATCAAAGCTCTCATTACAATATAAGTTCCTAAATCAGACGTCATATGATAAAATTAATATAATTGGATAATGGAAAATGGAAAAATACCCTATTCCAGTTGACGAAAATGCTAAGGGTCTAATCTTTGACTGTGATGGGACCCTTGCTGACACAATGGGATTTCATATGGAAGCCTGGCATGAAACTTTTACTAAATTTGGAAAAACTTGTCCTGAAGCATTCCTTATTCCTCTTAAAGGCATGAAGGAAAAACACATCATTGAGCTGTTTAATGAGAAGTATGAAGACAATGTGGACTGCCAGAAGTTCCTGGAGGAGAAACATGATCGTTTCCGCAGCAAGCTCAAGGAGGTTAAGCCAATTGAGCATGTCGTGGATATTGTTAAAAGGTTTTACGAAAAGCTTCCTATGGCTGTCGTATCTGGTGGAACCCGGATCAATGTCCTACTGACCTTGGAAGCTATCGGGCTAGATGGTCTATTTGACGCGATTTTAACAGCCGATGATCACGTTAAACCAAAACCGTTTCCTGATATTTTAATTGAAGCCGCGTGGCAGCTAAAACTTCATCCCAGTGACTGCCAAGTCTTTGAAGATGGAGAACTCGGCCTGAAAGCTGCACGTGATGCCGGAATGATTGCTACGGATATTCGTCCCTATCTTTGATTATCTCTCATCCATAGTTTATTAGCCTGTAATTTCAAGGACAACGACGGATTTTGCGGGAAGTTCGACGACAACATTACCCTTGTCTATCTTCGCTCCCTGAAAATTCTCAGGTATTACGACATCGCCTTTTTCAAATGTGTTAAAAGCATTGATTTTATCGGCGGTCAGTATTCGGCCGTTGACTTTTAAAAACTCTACTCCCCTAATCTCACAGATGATTTCTTGGGAGTTATGAGGGTCGAGGTTACAGAGTGAAATATGAATTTTCCCTTCCTTGTCGCGGGAGGCTGATGCACTGATGGCGGGAATATCGCTGTCTTCATAAGTGTAATTTTTGCAGGTCAATTGTTGAGGAATTAGAATGGCATCCTGATGGACCTTGAACATGTCGTAAACATGATAAGTGGGTGTTAAGATCATTTTGTCTTTTTCCGTCAGAATGAGCGCCTGCAGGACATTGACAGTCTGAGCCAGGTTTGCCATTTTAATCCGACCACAGTGAGAGTTGAAGATGTTAAGCGTAAGTGCGGCGACCAGCGCGTCACGCAGAGAGTTCTGCTGGTAGAGAAAGCCCGGATTTGTGTCCGGTTCGACACTGTACCAGGTTCCCCACTCATCAACGATCAATCCCACTCTTTTTCGTGGATCATACCTGTCCATAATACTGGTATGCCTTGTAATAATTCCATCAATTCGGCCGGCTTTATTCAGGACGTCGAACCATTCCGCCTCCTCGAATTCCGTAGCAGAACGGCTGAGCGAGTAGTCCGGGCCTGTATAATAATGAATGCTTAGTCCATTCATCATCCGGCCGGCCTCCCTCATTAGAACATCTGTCCAATGGTAGTTATCTCCATAACCTCCACAGGCAATCTTGTAAATTCTATTGCCCGAAAGATTGCGGACATAGGTCTGGTAACGTCTGTAAACATCGGCGTAAAATTCGGCTGTCATATTGCCCCCGCAGCCCCAGTTTTCATTTCCCACTCCGAAGTAAGTGAGAGCCCAAGGTTGTTCCTGTCCGTTTTTTCTCCGGAGGTCAGCCATCGGGCTGATACCGTCAAATGTCATGTATTCGATCCATTCCTGCATTTCCTGGACTGTGCCGCTTCCGACATTTCCACAGACGTATGGTTCTGCGCCGATCTGAGCACAAAGATCCATAAATTCGTGCGTGCCAAAATGGTTGTTTTCGGTTACACCTCCCCAGTGTGTATTGATCATTGTTGGCCGGTTTGAACGAGGACCGATACCATCCTTCCAATGATATTCATCGGCAAAACATCCTCCCGGCCATCTTAGCACAGGTATTTGAATTTTCTTAAGAGCTTCGACGATATCGTTCCGTATTCCTCGAGTGTTGGGAATGGGGTTCTCCTCTCCAACCCAGAATCCTCTGTAAATACAGCGGCCAAGATGTTCAGAAAAGTGGCCATAAATGTTTTTATTGATTGTTTCACGGCCTAGATCGGCATTAAGAACGAGCAAATTTGTTTCCGGTTGGTCATCTTGTTGATTTTCTCCAAATAAAGAAAAACCTCCAAGAAGAAGACACACAGTCAGAAGGACAGTACATTTTCTCATCTCTTTCCTCCTAGTGAATTATCTGAGTTAAGTAAAAAATAGCATTCATTTATTTTTTTTGCCAGAATTTTGATGATAGAATAGACAAAAAGTGAAAATAAAATGGAAGAAGGAGAAAAAGGGATGAAAAGAGTAGCTTTCCTTTTAATGATTGTAGGTGTTGCTGTTTTGTTGTTTTCAGGGATTTCCTGCCAAAGACAAACTCGGGCCGACTATCCCTATCAGCCGGTCACGTTCACCTCTGTCCATTTCAGCGACAATTTCTGGCTGCCTAGACTCGAAACGAACAGGAAAGTGACCATTCCTTTTGCTCTGGAGCAGTGTGAAGAAACGGGCCGACTCAAGAATTTCGAAATTGCCGGTGGTGCAGCAGAGGGAGAATTCTGCAGTATTTATCCTTTTGACGATTCCGATGTCTATAAAATCATCGAAGGGGCTTCCTACACCTTAAACATCCAGCGCGATCCGGCGCTGGAGGGCTTTCTGGATGCACTTATCGCAAAAATTGCCGCAGCCCAGGAGGAGGATGGATATCTCTACACCGCGCGGACCATCGAACAGGATCCTCCTGTCCAGTGGACGGAGGGAGACCGATGGTCGAATCTCTATCTCGGTCATGAACTTTACAATATGGGGCATTTTTATGAGGCGGCCGTGGCCCATCACCTGGCAACAGGAAAGAGGAACATGCTGGACTTGGCCATAAAGAACGCGGATCTGATCACAAGTGTTTTCGGCCCTGGAAAAAAAGCCGGAGTCCCTGGTCATCAGGAGATTGAAATCGGCCTTGTCAAACTCTATCGTATAACCGGAAATCAAAAATACCTTGATTTGGCAAAACACTTTCTTGACCAGAGGGGGAGAGAAGAGGGGAGAGAGCTTTTTGGGCAGTATTCGCAGGATCATAAACCGATTCTTGAACAGGAAGAGCCCGTCGGGCATGCCGTAAGAGCCGCCTATATGTATTCGGGCATTGCTGATGTTGCCGCTTTGACAGGCGATGCCGGTTACATCCAGGCTGTCGATCGGATCTGGGAGAATGTTGTGTCCAAAAAGATGTACATCACTGGTGGGATCGGAGCCAGGGGAGGAGGGGAGTCTTTTGGCCCAAATTATGAACTTCCGAATGCTTCTGCATACGCAGAGACCTGTGCAGCCATCGCCAATGCGTTCTGGAACCACAGGATGTTTCTTCTTCATGGAGAGGCCAAATATATAGATGTTCTTGAGAAGGTGATTTACAACGGGATGCTTTCGGGTGTGGCACTCAGTGGAGATCTGTTTTTCTATCCTAATCCTCTCGAGTCCTCCGGCAAGCATGAACGCAGCTCCTGGTTTAACTGTGCCTGCTGCCCTTCAAATATTTCGAGGTTTATGCCCTCTATCCCGGGCTATGTCTATGCTCAGAGGGGAAAATCGCTCTATGTCAACCTCTTTGTGGACAGTCAGACAGACATTGTTTTGGATAACACCAGGATTTCAGTCATTCAAGAAACAGAGTATCCATGGGAAGGTCGAGTCAGGATCAGGCTTGAGCCCGAATCAGAAATAAAATTTGTTGTCCATGTCCGTATCCCAGGATGGGCTGTAGAGCAGCCTGTCCCCAGTGATCTGTATCACTTTATTGATAATTTCGAAAAGGAACCCACTCTTAGGGTTAATGGTGAAACAATTCCTGTAATCACGGACAAAGGATATGTGCCCATTCAGAGGACCTGGAAAGGAGGAGACACGATCGAATTAAACCTGCCGATGCCGGTCAGGCGTGTAAAGAGCCATTCAGAAGTAAAAGAAAATACTGGAAAAATCGCTCTTGTCAGAGGCCCTATTGTCTACTGTGCCGAATGGCCTGACAATGGAGGTCATGTCAGCAATCTGGTTTTGTCAGATGATACCCAGTTTTCAATAGAGCATCAGGACGACCTTTTAAATGGTGTCACCGTTATTAAAGGACAAGCCCTGGCACTTTTCGGGATAGAGGATGAGTCAACTTATCGTAGGGAATCACAGGCATTTTTAGCCATCCCTTACTATGCCTGGGCACACCGTGGTCCGGGTGAGATGGCGGTCTGGATACGAGTATCTCAAGGAAAATAGAGTCAAATTATTTTGGATGGCTAGCGGATGTGAAATGGGATCCGGAGGTAAGTGCTTCCTGCGTCGCTGAACCATGTCGTGTTCTCGCGAACAAGATCTATGGCGAGCACGTAGCGTCCGGGTTTATCCGGCATCCTGATCTGCAGGGACACATCATATTCTTCATCGGGGCCGACCGGACGAGGTAAAGGACTGCGTTTTCCATCCTGAACTAAAACAGCCCCCTTTTTACTCAACCAGTGATAACTGAGGTAATCAGGCCTGTCTTTGTCTATGCTTGACCATACCCGAAAACTGTGGTTGTGAAGTTTCACTTCGCCTTTGATGGTCTCTCCGGCCTTTGCGGTGTGAGGTCCTTTATAGTGGATATATTCCACATCATATGATCCTCTGATTTGCGTATTCGAGGGGATATTGGGACGTTGAGGAGGAATGCTCCGCTTTTTTCCTTCAACTCCTTGTTTGGCATAGATCACCCAGTGCTTGGCCAAAAGGTCGAGATTCTTCTCATTTAAACTTTTGTCAATCTCTTTGTAAAGGCCATAGGCCAGTTTGCCGAATCGCTCCCGGCTTGGGCTGTGATGGAGCGCATCCGGCGGATAGACATCCAGGCCGGAAACAGTTCCTCGAATGTTCAGTCCGTAGCCTGAAAAAAAAGTCTCAAAATCGTCCATAGTATAACGGTGTTCGATGGGAGTATCCTGGTGTATCTGTCGCTTTTCTGATGGGCCACTGAGTTCCGGTTCTTTTTCCCCGGTCAAATAGGCCACACGAGTCCGAATCTTTTCAAGCTCCAAGATAAGCCAATCAAAATCGATATCTTTTTGCCAGCTTCCCTTCCAGTTTCCCCGGGGTTCTATCAAAAGAAACCGGGTTGAAAATTTTCCGATTCGATGGATAAATTGCTGTGGATCGGTCAGATGATGAAAAGAATCGAACATGAGGACGATATCAACATTTGATTCGGGAATAAAGTTTCCCATGTCTGCGGCCAAAAAAGAAATGTTTTTTAAATCCAGCGATTGGGCATTGTTTTTTGCTCGACTGATTCCGGTTTCGCTGTGATCAACACCTGAAAACAAGACATTGGGAAAGCGTTTGGCCAGTTCACAGGTGATTTCACCTGTTCCGCAGCCAAGATCGAGAACAAAGTTCAGATCTTTGAGATAGGGTGCCGTGAGGTCGGCAAAACGGCGGATGGTAATATTGCCGGGATAGGAAGTGCTGAAGGGATCATAGTTCTGGTTTGCAAAGATAACGTCGTGGTAGTCTTTGTCTTTTTTTGGAGACCAGCGTTTTGCCGATGCCCGCAGCCGGCGGAGAAATTTTCGGTGTAAATTAAACATCATGTGTTTATTTATTAAAATGTACGGTACATTCATACCATAGAGAAAGAAGAAGGGTCAAACTTGGAGCTAAAAAGACCATCTGCCTTGAATTCTGACTCCACCGACAGTATCATGGGACAAAGACCCCATGAAAAAGCGATTTTTTGTTAGCCTGCTGATTTTATTTTCAGCCTTGTTTGCTGCAATTTTAAAGGCAGATAAAACGATTGTTGATTCGCAAGCCATTTTAATCTCTCCTCAAATTGTCGAGCCTGGAGAAGTGGTGCGGATCCTTTTAGCCTTTGAAGAAAATTTGACCGGGACAAAAATTGAGACTGTCTCGCCGAAGGGAGTTCTTTATCCGCTGTATGAACGCAGGAGTAGAGGATTTCCATCCTGGGTATTAGTGGCATATAACATTCCTTCTGAAGGCACATACCGAATTGATTTAAAACGGGAAGGCAAAACCATATCTTCTGCTTCATTTGATGTAGATTCCAAAAAAGTCCACAGAGAAAAAAGTCGCTCTGTCTGGAGTATAAAAAGGCAGTGGAGCCGGGACGTGGAAAATCTTTATTCGGCTTGGCTTGAATCTCTTTTTCTGGAAGATGAGGAAGGCGCCTATTGGGGGAGGCTACAGGAGGTGACACAGGATTCAGAAAGAAACCTCCTCTACAACCATTTGGCTCTCGATGAAGATAAAAATTTGGTGATGGAACCTGATTGTGCCGACAATCCCTACTTTCTCAGGGCGTATTTCTCCTGGAAGCTTGGCCTCCCTTTTGGGTTCCATAAGTGTGATTGGGGAGGGCGACTGGGAGTACCCATGTGTACGGAGTGGGTGTCCAACCGGGAGCCTCGTAAACATGGAGACAGTGATATCCAGGCTTTTCAAACCTTCTTGCGGTCCATAATGAATACGGTCCACTCCGGCAGTGCCCGGACGGCACTTGCCGATAATAATACCGATCTCTACCCCGTAAAATTGATGAAAAAGCAGCTGAAACCCGGTGTCGTGTTTGCCGATCCCTACGGTCACACTTTAACTCTTGTTCGCTGGATTCCTCAGACATCTGAACAGTCGGGCAAACTGCTCGCTGTGGATGCCCAGCCAACCGGGACTATTTCCCTAAAACGATTTTGGCAGGGAACCTTTCTTTTCACAAACCGCAATGTGATTGGAGAACCAGGTTTTAAGGCATTTCGTCCAATTGTGGAAGAAACAGGCACGTTTCGACTTCTCAGCAACACAGAAATTGCGGATCATGTGGATTACGGAAACTTCTCCACCGAACAGAAAAACCTTGATCCGGATGTGTTCTACGACACCATTGACAGCATAATCAATCCTCAACCTCTGGATCCGGCAAATGTCTTCAGGGAACTGCATGAGGCCGTATTTGAGCAGCTAAAGTCCCGGGAGATCGCCATTGAAAAATGCGAAAATTATATGAAAGAGACCGGGTACGCCGTCATTTCCATGCCGTCAGGATCAGGAATATTTCAGACTGTGGGACCCTGGGAG
>JAUWVG010000251.1 GCA_030617525.1 Candidatus Aminicenantota bacterium
TCACTGCTCCCCGTGAAGAGGATTTAGGATTCCTGGAAGAGGATCCACGGCGAGTCAAGGCCCAGGCCTATGACCTTGTGCTCAACGGCACAGAAATTGGAGGAGGTTCGATCCGGATACACAAACAGGATATTCAGGAGATAATATTCACGATCCTGGGATTAAATCCCGAAGAAGCCAACGAGAAGTTTGGGTTTTTCTTGGAAGCCCTTTGCTACGGTGCCCCCCCTCATGGAGGGATTGCCCTAGGGTTTGACCGGCTTGTCATGCTGTTAGCCGGAGAAGAGTCCATCCGGGAAGTTATCCCCTTTCCAAAGACCACAAGTTCTTTGTGTCTGATGACGGAGTCTCCCTCAAGCGTGAGCAGTCGTCAGATGGATGAACTGGGGATCAAAAAGAAAGATTAAAGCGGCTTTAAGCGTCGTATCTCTGTGACAAGAGAGCTGACGATAGCGAGGAATGTAAATAAAAAGGTTTTCCACAGCGCGGAAATTCCCGCCTGCCCTAGAAACTGCATTGCTGAAAGGACCTCATTCCCTGAAGGGAAGACAAACACATTCATGGCCGTGTCCAGAAGAGCATAACAGACGGCGAGTGCAATCCCTCCTGCTGCGCTCATCAGAATCCTTTTGGACAGCCTGGCGCCTCCCGCCCAAACGGTAATGGCTGCCGCCATAAAAACAGGAATCCACACGGTGATCCACCAGATGTTTTTTAAGCTTGGGAAAAATCCTGTCTGGAGAAAATAGATCCATCCAATTACAGCCAGGGCAACCAATCCGGATAAAACACTAAGGGGGATATGCCAGGCTCGAGTCTTTACTCCCTTTCGCCGTTCCTGACGTTCACGCAGTCGACGGCGGATCGTAAGCGGATAGTTATAAAACAGGTCAAAAACAGCATGTTCCAGGAGGGCGCCTCTTTCTCCGAAGATGGGAACGATATGGACTGCACCGGTGGCCCAGTGCCCGGCCATAAAACGTGCGAGATCGGAGTACCGATAGGCCATCTGGATGGGGAATGCGAGATAACCGATGTATTTGAAAAAACTGAGGAAAAATGCGATGTTGTAATCCTTAAAGTTACGTTCCCGGATGACAAGAACGGTCACATACAGTCCGCGGACAATCGAACCGGGAGAAATCGGAGTGACCTGGAAGAGGCCGAGGATGAGGCCGGCGTGGAGAGATGCCTCCTGCCAGGACAGTTCGGGGTGCAGCCTGACATAGACAAAAGCAACGATCACAGAAACAATTTGGGTGATGGGAAGGGTACAGACGTGGACGGCCATACTCTTGAGATATTTTTGGATAAACGGCTCTTTGATCTGAGCCGTGATGTCGGACGCCTCTTTTTCTGTCAGCATCCCGTTTTTCTGTCCTTGAGACACCATGTCACGCAGCCATTTCTCCCGTGCGGCCTGCTTGAAATACAACCTGAGGGGCCTGGCAAATATATTGTCCAAGGCCTGAAGGAAAGTTTTCCAGTCCGTAAAAAACCTGTGGAAACCTGGAGGAAGAAAAGACAGCGGAAAATGAAAGACAAAACGGAGCGGAGAGACAACTAACCTCAGGGCCCTGTCCGAACTGACTCGTCCCGCCCTGTGCCAGCGGATGAGGTTTTCGGCCCTTTTTCCCCGGAGGGCCCGACCGATGTATTTTAGACTGGAGAGAAGCTGTTTGTAGTGAAGACGGAAATCTGCTCTTCCCCAGAGCTTGCGGATGAAACGGCCCAGGATGGGGATGAACCCGAGGAAAGAGAAGAGGAGGAAAAGGAGTACCCTCTTTGTGAGTTTTTCTGTGGCCTTATCATCCGTGATGTTCCGGATGCGCCAGCTCTCGATATTTCCCTTTCTGATGGACGACCAGAGTTTTCTCTTGTAGAGGAGTTTGATATGGTTGTGGGAGATATCAGGCAGGGAGTCCCTGTAGATCTTTTCGGAAGTTTTTAATTCCTCAAGAGCCTCCTCCATTCCGGAGAAGGAGTCAGAATTCCGGCTGACGAATTCCTGGAGTTTTTTAATATTTCCGCGGTCAAACTGGACCCAGCTGCCCCGCGCGATTCCCTTCAGGATAAGACTGAAGTCTTTGGGGCACATCGGGATAAAAGGAAGAAGCGCCAGCCCCGCCCGGAAATCCACGGCGACCAGACCCTCATCAGGAGCAGGATCGCTGGATGTCCGCTTGAGGGCATTGGGTTGACTCTTGCAGGTCCACCATTCATATTGGCGAGCCAGCTCTACAGCCCCCATCTCATGGAGAAGTGAGACGAGATGGGCCATAAAGGAACGCTTGGACAAATACTCGGGAGACGAAGAAGGGGCGTCCAGGTTGTCCTCTACTTCAAATCTCCACATGCGGCCCTCGATCCACTCACTGATTTCTCCGCAGCTCCCTAAGATTGGATCGATGACGGTGCCCAGGATATCGACAACAGCTTTTTCTGAGCCCAGCCGGATTTTGGCCCCTTGCCGGATGAATTTTTGCCAGAGCGCACCGGCACGGGCCGCCGCCGGATTCACCTGAAGAGAAAAAGGCCCTTGAAAAGCCAATCCATATATAAAGTTGCGGAACAAGCGGGCGAATCCTGAGGGGGGGATGAGGATTTTTAAAGCATAAGATTGGCCTTCTGTTAAGCCATCTATGGGGCCTTCGGGGGTGTCGAGATTCAAAACGCGAATTTTATACACTTGGCCGGCATAGCCGCCGCCTACAAATTTTTCAATCCTTATCTTAGCGCTGCCGGATTTTGCCGGGACAACACCCTTGACAGTGTAAAAGAGTTCTTTTCCCGGTTCGTAGCGTTTGATACGCAGAGGACGGGAGAGCCTCTGCAGTGTGAAAATATCTTCTAGTTTTTGAATGGTTTCAACTGAATAATCTGTTCCCAATCCGTGCTCCTTTCGGGTCGCTCTTTTAGAAGATGCTTATAACAAAGCCTGAATTTGTTGTCAAATTTATCTGCAACAATGTAAGCATTTCCATTTCCGTGATTGTATTTTAGAGTTCTGGGAAGATGATGGAGAAATCCGTATCGGAGGACGAGCGGGCATGGTTCATCTCTCATGAGGGAGATGAGAGCGAGGACGGAGATCGAGTGAGCTTTACTCGCTGGGGAAAGCGCAACGTGGTTTCTCGTCACTTTACAGAACTCGTATTTGAAAATCACGGAAATGGAAATGCTTTCAAAAAGAATAAGAGGTGGAAATGAAAATGTTGATTTTCAGTTGCGGTTCTTCAATAATGAGGGTTAAGGGAAAGTAATCGAACAAGGAGATCAGGGTGGACAATATTGTTGAGAATCCAAGAAATGTCGACAAGGTAGATATCATTGTTGGGATTCCTTCGTATAACGAAGCGGATGCGATTGCCTATCCTACGCAGATAGCCAGCCAGGGATTGGTGAAACATTTTCCAAAAAGGAAGGCTGTAATCATAAATGTGGACAATAACTCCTCGGATGGGACAAAAGATGCCTTTTTCGAGACACGGACAGAGGTCCCAAAAATTTATGTTTCGACGCCCAAAGATGTCAAAGGGAAAGGCAATAATGTGAGAAATCTTCTCATTGCCGCTGTTGAATTGAATGCCAGCGCGGTTGTCATGGTGGATGCCGACCTCAAAAGTATTACTCCGGAGTGGATACAATATTTGGGTGAGCCTATTTTTTCGGGATTCAACTATGTCTGTCCGATCTATGTACGCCACAAATATGATGGATCGATCACAAACCATATCGCATATCCTCTTCTGCGCACGCTGTATGGATTAAGAGTTAGGCAGCCCATAGGGGGTGATTTTGGATTATCGGGACGAATGGCCCGGGCTTTCCTCTCAGAAAAGAACTGGAACGACACGGTGGGGCAATTCGGGATTGATATCTGGATGACAACCATCGCCATTGCCAGACGGTTCAAGGTTTGCCAGACATTTCTGGGGTCCCCAAAATCTCATCGTGCCAAAGATCCATCCAAACATTTAGGTCCGATGTTTAAACAGGTTGTCAGAACCCTTTTTGATCTGATGATTGATTTTGAGTACCTTTGGAAAGATCTGTCTGACAGTTTGCCCAGCAGTATTTTTGGTTTTGGCCTCGGCGTGGACGAAAAACCTCCTGAAGTCCAGGTTGATACAGAAGCCCTGCACAAGAGTTTCATCGCTGGGTTTGATCAATTCGGAGAGCTCTGGGAGAAGATTATCCCTTCGCGGGAAATGTCCCTTTTTAAGGAAACATGCAGGATGGCTAAAGATCAATTCTATTATCACAGTGATCTTTGGGCGAGGATCCTGTTTAATTTTGCCATTGCCTACCGGAACAATGAAATTTCCCGGGATGCTATAATCGATTCCATGATCCCCTTTTATCATTCCCGAATCCTATCTTTCGTAAACAAGACAGGCGATAAGGGGATCAAAGACTGCGAGGAATATTTTGAGTCCATTGTCCGGGTCTTTGAAGCCGAAAAAGAATATCTCATCAAAAGGTGGGATGAGGATCATAAAAAACTCAACCACAAGCTTTTTAAAAACTGATTCCATTGTGCATCGGCGTTAAGAAAATAGGCATCTCAATTCTTCTTAAGCCAAAAAGAATTCTTTAACTGGCTGAATCTGAAGAGGATGGAAAAAGCGACATCCGAGGATTTAGCCTTACCGAGTTGTTCATCGAGGAGAAGAATTGAGGCCTGGCCTTCCTAACTTGAATAACTTTACTGAATTTAATTAATATCGAG
>JAUWVG010000038.1 GCA_030617525.1 Candidatus Aminicenantota bacterium
CTGCGTACCGGGGCCGCTTCAGGTGTAGCGACAGACCTTCTGGCTAGACAAGATGCCTCAACAGCCGCTGTCTTTGGCGCGGGAACACAGGGCCGGACCCAAATGGAAGCCGTGTGCACAGTCAGATCCATAGATAAAATTTGGATCTATGATCCGGACCCCTCTGCGGCAGACAGGTGTGTCCGGGAATTAAAAGATAAAGGCCCCCCTTTTCCGCAGGACATATCCACTGCCTCCTCCCCGGAACAAGCTGCTGCCCAGGCCGATATTATCTGTACGGCCACAACCTCTTCCGTGCCTGTTTTTGACGATGAGTTTATCAAACCGGGCGTCCACATCAACGGCGTCGGCTCCTACACTCCGGAGATGCAGGAAATTCCTGCAGCAACCGTGGTGAGGGCCAAGGTGTTTGTGGATTCTGTCTCCGCCAGCTGGGAGGAGGCCGGAGATCTGATTATTCCCTTAAAAAAGGGACTCATCGACAAGGCCCATGTCCTTGGAGAGCTCGGAGAACTGGCGTTGGGACAAACTAGGGGAAGGGACAGAGCGGATGATATCACGTTTTTTAAATCCGTGGGCGTGGCTGTGCAGGATGTGTCTGTGGCACAAATCATTCTTCGTACAGCCGAAAAACTCGGATTGGGACAAGATGTCGATTTATAACTGGCCAAACGGCGGTACGTCCGGGAGCACTTTGACCATCTGCGCCACGGCTTTTTCCTCCACTAGAGGATTTCGCGGGTGGAGCCTCTGCGGCGGGTAACCTTCATCTGATCGAGAAGCTCGAGGAGAGGAATGGCGTACTTCCGGGAGAGGCCGGTCATCTCTTTGAATTGTCCCACACTCAGCTCTTTTCCTTCCAAGTTCCGTATTTTGGACACCAGATCCTCCAGCCAATGGGCATGAAGGATGAATCCGTCTTCCCCCTGGACAATCTTTCTCCTTTCTGCCAGAAGAGAGAGGAGGTTTTGCAGCCGCCGGGCGGAAAGATTAAAACGCCTCTTGAAGTCTTCCATAGAGACTGAATGAAGTTTCCCTTCAAGACACATCAATTCCAGCCTGTTGAGAAGGTCTTCCTCCTCCGTAGTCAGAGCCATTTCAAAATCAATCACAGACAACCGTTTTTCAACCTCTTTAATCTGTTTCTCACGAAAAAGATGCTTTAATGCAAGGAGCCAGATCCGATCGGGGAGGTCGAACTTTTGTTTCACATCATTTTTAGGGATGCCCTGTTCATCCGGATGGGTTTCGTGATGGCGCCGTATGAACATGGTGATTTTCTCTTTGAGGAATTCAAAGCTCACATGAGAAAGCAAAAACAGAGGAGAAAACGAAAGGATCCGGATTTGGCCTTCAGCTTCCAGCTTCTGGCAAAGAGGAAGCAGTGTTTTCCTTGTGATAGGAGCAAACTCCAAGACCTCTTTTTCCCTCAATCCCATAATTCCCTTTTCCCGGGCGAGAACGGCTAACATATCGAGCTTATCACCCAAAAGTTGTGGGAGAAGTGTTGTCCTCTTTTTCGCCTCTTTCCCTGTCGGTTTTTGGTCGGCTGGATAGAGGATTTTGCCTGAACCCAACACCTTCTCCGATCCGGGACTCAGGACATCAAAGGAATGCCCCCATTTAACAGTTTTCGGTTTTGATAGGGAGACGGCAATGAACGGTTTTTTCAAATCAGGGATTTCTGTCTCATAGAAAGAAAACGATCCCGGCACTTTTTCTTTTTTCAGCACAAATGTCACATCGTGTACATGGGCCTTCTTCGGCAAAACAATCTCGATAACCGCATCAAAAAAGGAAGTTTTCATCTCTTGTCTTCTCCAGGTTCAGAGCTGCATTATAACACACTTTCCGACAAAGCCAGCGTGAGCCTTCGCAGAACAGGATCCACAGCCGCCAGCACAACTTTGACACTGTCTCCCAGTTTAAAAGTTTTTCCGGTTCTCTGGTTGACCAATTTATTTTCCTTCTTACGAAAGACAAAACCACCGTTCAGGTCATGAAAGGGGACAAGGCCGGACACAAGATAGTCCTCCAGTTCGATAAACAGTCCCGCCCGAGATGTGCGAACCACAATCCCCTCAAATTCATCTCCCAGCTTGCCCTTCAGAAAACGAAGGATTCTCCACCTCACCAGGTCCTTTTCCGCCTCCTCCGCGTTCCTCTCCAACTCGGAACAGTGCAGTGCCGCAGAATCCAGAGCCGGGACACTGAGGGCTTCTTTCTTAAGAACCCTTTTGAGGAGGCGGTGAACAAGCAGATCGGGATAGCGCCTGATTGGAGAAGTGAAATGCGTGTAGATTGTCTTGGCCAAACCATAGTGCCCTTCATTCTCTGTGGAATAGACAGCACGGCTTAGGCTTTTTAAGACCTGAACGAAAAGAAATTTCTCTCCGGGCCGGCCGGCGGATTGCTCCAGCACACGCTGGATGTCCTTTGACCGGATCCGCTTGTCCTTGGGAAAGGATATCTGAAAAAATTCCAGAACCTCCCGAAGTTGGGTTAGCGCCTCCGTTGATGGCGGGGGATGGACACGGAAAATCAACTCGATGTCCTTTTCAACAATGAAGCGCGCCACCGCTTCGTTGGCGGCAATCATGAATTCTTCAATAACCCGGTGAGCCTTGTTGCGGGCAAAAAACAGAACGGACTGGAGGGTCCCCTCTTTATAAACAAGTTCAGGTTCAAGGAGATCAAAATCCAGGCTCCCTTCCCGCACCCGTCTTTTCCGGATGCATTCAGCAAGCTCCAGCATGAGCAGAAGATCGGGAACAAGAGCCGCATATTTTTTTCTCTCCTCTTTGTCCCCCGAGTATATTTTAAAAACAGAGTCGTAAGTCAATCTCTCCTTGGTGTGGATGACCGAAGGACAAAATTCTGAGCTGACCACTTGACCTTTCGTATCGATCTCGAGAAGAACAGACATCGTCAATTTGTCTTCTCTGGGGCGCAGACTGCAGACATCATTGGAGATTTTTTCGGGAAACATGGGAAGGGTTAAGTCGGGAAAATACACGCTTGTTCCCCGGGCAAACGCCTCCTCGTCCAATGCGGAACCCGGTTGGACATAAAAAGAGACGTCCGCAATGTGAACCCCCAGAAGCATGTGTCCTCCGGAAAGCTTCCGGACACTGACGGCATCGTCAAAGTCCTGCGCTTTTTCTCCGTCTATGGTCACGGTCCGCCAATTTCGATAATCGACCCTGTCCTGGATTTCACTCTCCGGAATTTCCCCGCTGATCTCGGCGGCTTCCTCTTTAACTTGAGTGGGAAAAGAGGCTTTTAAACTGTGGTTCTGCATCACAACCTGAGTGTCTACTCCCGGGTCATCGGGAAATCCGAGGACCTCTTTCAGGATATTCGTGTCCCTCTCGACTGCAACGAAAACCCCTTCAAGAAGTCGAAATCCGCGGGTCCCTTCAAGAGGGATATCTTCAACCTGAGGAGAGTCCAGGCTCTGGAAAAAGGGCTGTGTATAACGTTCCCTGTAGATACCCAGGATTCGTTTTTTTTTCTTTTCAAGGATACGGATAATCCGTCCTTCGGGTTTTCCTTTCCGCCCAAACTCCTTTACAACCACCTCGACAACATCTCCAAGTTGAGCTCTCCCTATGTTCCGGGCATGGATATAAATGTCACCTCCAAGATCTTCGTCCGGTCGGACAAACCCGAATCCCCGCAAACTCGTAACGAATGTCCCCCGAACAGTATTTGATCTCGGGTGGAAAAAATACCGCTTCTTAAGGACGAGTATGACTCCTTGATCCTGGAGTTTTTGAAGATTTTTTTTGAGGACCTGTCTTTCTTTTGGAGAGAGGTGAAGCTTGGCCGCTATCTTCGGATAGCTCATTCCCTGTTTGTTTTTTTTCAGGAGGGAAATTATCCGGGAGATCATTGGCCAACTCAGTACAAAAAGGGAGCCACATGGGGGATTTTGTACTTGCCCCGCATGAGCTTAATTAATGTGACTAAAAATATTCTCTGAAAATCTTCTTTCTCCACTAGATCCGGAAAAGCGGCAGCCGCTTCCTTTTTGGCCTCTTGTTGATCATCAGGAGAAGCATTGGCAACCATAAGGGCTTCGATGTTTTCCTCGGCCCTCTCGAGGTCTTCTTCCACACAGTCCGCCAAAATCTCCTTCACGTGTTTAAATGGAGCCTCAAGCCAAACGACCTGCTGGGGAACGCGGTCTAAAAATTGTGCAACAGCCGTGTGAATGTTCTTTTTTTTATCCGTCTTTACAACCAAAGTGGGTGTCCGGCCAACCGCTCTTTCCTTATACAGAGTGAAGGCTTCTTTCACATGGGTCTCACAGAAAGACAGTGACCTTATCCTTCTTCTGGATCCGGTCCCCCCGTGTTTCTGCCTCCGTGCTGAAAAAGACGACCTGATACCTTCGAGAACGACACGAAGAGGAATACCAGCAGCTTCCCATTTTTCGATGAGAGACAGTTCGTTTGAGGACAAGAAGAAGGGTGCTCCCCGAAGTTCAAAAAATTTCCGTGCAATCGTCTGGAAGTAGAAGCTCTGGCCGTCCATTTTTTTTACCCCGCCTTGTTCCTCAGGGCGTATTTCGTTCGTGAAGAATCCGGAGACCTTCCAGAACAAGATGGCGTTCCTGGATATCGATACGATCGATATTTTCAGAGATGAGGGAGGCAAATCCACCCGTCGCAATGACTTTGGTTCCCCCCCCCAATTCATCCTTAAATTTGTTTATGATATTGGTCACTAGACCGATGTAACCAAAATAAAGACCGCTTTGCATGCTGGACACAGTGGTTCGTCCAATGGCTTTCTTTGGAACCTTGATTTCAATCCGGGGCAGTTTAGCCGTTTTTTGGGACAGGGCTTCGGCGGCAATCTGGATTCCAGGAGCAATGGCTCCCCCAAGATATTCGCCTTCCTCTGAAATGGCATCGAATGTCGTGGCCGTCCCAAAATCCACAATGATCGTCGGCCCCCCGTATTTTGCGAACGCCGCTACGGAAGAGACAATCCTGTCTGCCCCGACTTCGAGAGGGTTTTCATAGAGGATGGACATACCGGTTTTTAACCCGGGTCCCACCACCATGGGTTTGATGTTGAATCGCTTCCGGCTCAACTCCTGAAAAACAGGTGTCAAGGGCGGAACAACACTGGAAATGATGACATCACGGATTTCTTCGACGGCCACCCCGGACAAGGCAAACATATGCAGAAGAGTCACGGCATATTCATCACATGTTTTTTCCCGTCCAGCTTGGATTTTCCAGTGTTGAGAAAGGATTTTTCCCTGGAAAACGCCAATGACGATATTTGTGTTCCCAATGTCTATGGCTAGAAGCATATCAATTCTCCTTTGCCTCCTGGAGTGATTTTATGTCAACAGAAAAAAAGGTGCAACTCCCATCCCGAGTTTCCAGGACAACTCCTCCTTGTTGATCAAGGCCCTTAAAGGTTCCCAGCACCGCTCCTTTGTCTGTAAGTGCAATAAGCTCCTGTCCAGGGGAATAACACGAAGACTCCATGAAGGATGAGATAATGAGGCCTGTCTTTTTTTGCACGTAAAAATCATACCAGATTTCGAGTGTTTTCCATAAGTTTAGGAGGAACAAATCTTTATTGATGTCTTTGTGTTTGATTTGCTTTAAAGAGATGGCTGTCTCTCTGATGCTTGCCGGAAAGTCCTCTTCACTATGGTTTATATTTAGGCCAATCCCAACAACAACATAGTTGAGTTGATTGCCAATAAAACTGCTCTCGCTGAGGATCCCGCCCAATTTTTTCCCCTCCCAAAGAAGATCATTGGGCCATTTGAGACAGACCTTCACTCCAAAAACGTCCAACAGGGCCTCGGCCACAGCCAGTCCGGCGGACAGCGTGAGGAGGGAGATTTCAGACCGGGGGGGACGGAGAAGGACGGAGATATAGAGCCCTTTTCCACGGGAAGAAAACCAGTGCCGCTGGTATCTCCCCTTTCCCGAAGTCTGTTCTTCCGCGATAACGACCGTCCCTTCGGATGCTCCTTGAGCGGCGATGTCCTTTAGGACAGCGTTTGTGGACGTGCAGGTCGGCAAGAAATGGACACGGTCTCCGATTTTCATCCCCCCCTTCGTGCCTCCAAATTGAATCTCTATTCTTCCTTTTTAAGGCTCTCGAGATCGCGTGCCTTTAGACGTTCCATAATCCGGTCTTCACTTTCACGAACTTGTTTAGCAATTAGGTTTTGTATCCTGCCCTCCAATTCCACACCAATGGACAGCTCCTCGGCAGGCACCGGTTCCTCTGGAAGCGTCTGAGGATCAAAATCTCCTCTCAGCGTTTCACGGACTTTTCGGAGCAGGCCTGATGAGTCGAAAGGTTCTTCTATAAGTTCCCGGTATTCCAGCTCTCCTAACCTCTCCTCGTCGACACGCTCAAAAGCCCCCCTGAGGAGAAAAAGTGGAATATTTTTAAATTGCTCCTGATTATTGAGAAAACGGCAGACATCATACCCATCCTTGGACTCAAGGAACAGGTTTAAAAGGATAACATCGGGCTGAATGGCCTCCAGCTCCGCGATCATTCTGCGGCCATCAGAAAAAGTAAAAATTTGGAACTCTGTCCCGGGAAACGCCGCCTGGACAACCGCATAGACCGAGGGAGCGCAGTCTGCAACAATTAGCTTAATCATTTTAGTATTCTATCAGAACAGAGTCTTCACCTAAAAGAGCTTCGACGCCCTTGCTAAACTCCTCGGACGGTTTGACACTCTGCGCTTCGATGGACTGCATAACCATCCGGTAGGAATGTGAAGTCTGCAGATCAAACAAAATAGGACAAGCTCCATAGTGTTTGTCCAGGAGGGTTTTGAGTTCTTCGAAAATCGTGTCCTCCAATCCCGGAAGGAAAATCTTCAAGATAACTCTTTTTGCTTGTTTTTCGAAAGCCTCGGCCAGCAGCGTTATATGCGAGAGATGAACCCTCCGTCCTTCTCCCTCGCCCAAAAACGTACCTTTCACCAATACCATAATATCTTCCCTGAGATGCTCATAGAACTTCTGGAAAAAGTCCGGAAAGACAACCACTTCTATTCGTCCTGTCAGATCCTCGAGTATAAACGTGGCCATGCGCTCATCTTTTTTTGTCTTAAGCGGTTTGATGGAGGCAATGATACCAGCCAGCCGGATCTCGCCCTTGAAATCATTGTTCTCATCCACCTCTCCAATAAAATGAGAGGTCAGGCGTTTCAAATTTTTTCCAAACTGCTCCAATGGGTGCCCTGTGATGTAAAAACCCAGGGCATCTTTTTCATACGAAAGCAACAAAGCTTCGTCCCACTCTCTCATTGCCATGATCTCAGCAGGAACCTCCGGGGGATCGACCTGACCCTGGCCGAAGAGAGAGGACTGCTTCGAGTTCTTCATTTTTTGCAGAGCATGGGCATAGTCGATCATCTTGTCCACAAGATGGAAGAGCTGTGACCTCTTCCATCCCAGGGAATCCAGGGACCCTGACTTGATCAGGCTTTCGATCACCTTCCGGTTGACCGCCTTTGAATCCACCTCCTCAAATATATCAAAAGGAGAAGAAAATTTTCCCTTCTTCTTTCTGGATTCAAGAATCGCCTGGACGGCCCCTTCCCCCACGTTTTTTACCGCGGAAAGCCCGAACCGGATGTTGCCCCCGGATTCGGTGAAGTTAAAATCACTGGCGTTGATGTCGGGCGGAAAGACTTCGATCCCCATTTCTTTGCACTCATTGATATACTTGACCAACTGAGAAGTGACGCCTCTCTCCGCTTCGGATGTCAAGAGGGCCGCTAAAAAAAACACAGGATAATGGGTTTTCAAGTAGGCCGTCCTGAAGGCCAGATAGGCATAGGCCGCACTGTGAGATTTATTGAATCCATAGCCGGCAAAGTAATTGATCTGTTCAAATATTTTGCTGGCTTTGGCATGATTCAAGCCCTTCTCTTTTGCTCCCTGAACAAACCGCTGTTTTTGGGCCTTCATAACCGCTGTTTTTTTCTTCCCCATCGCCTTTCGCAGAATATCGGCCTCGGCCATTGAAAATCCGGCGAGGGCCGTGGCGATCTGCATCACCTGTTCCTGATAGACAATCACGCCTTTTGTCTCTTTTAGAATATGTTCCATCTCAGGCGCTTCATAGCTGATACGGTCTGGATGGTGTTTACACTTTACAAATTCATCGGTCATCCCACTTTTTAAAGGACCCGGGCGGTAGAGCGCATTCATGGCGATCAGATCCCGGAAATTTTCCGGCTTGTATCTCCTTATAAGATCCTTCATGCCCGGACTTTCAAACTGGAAGACCCCATCCGTATTGCCGGCCTGGAAAAGGGCAAAAGTTTTTTCGTCATCCAGAGGAATTTCATCGAGGTCAAGTGTTTCGCCGGTGTTCTTTTTAATAAGCTCAACCGTATCTTTGATAACAGTCAGGTTGCGCAGGCCCAGCAAATCCATCTTGAGGAGACCAATGGCTTCGATGTCTCCCATGGGAAACTGCGTGGTTATTTCACCTTTAGTTGACTGGTAGATGGGCATAAACTCCACAATCGGAAATGGCGTGATGACAATCCCGGCAGCGTGAATAGAGGGATGGCGGACCTGTCCCGCCAGCTTCTGCGCATTGAGCAAAAGATTGGCAATTTTTGTGTTCTGATCTCTCAGCTCTCTCAGGGGTTTGATTGTTTTCAGTGCATTCTCGATCGTCGCATCGGGGCCCACCGAAGGAATCATCTTGGCAATCTTGTCCACTTCCGGCAAAGGGACCTCCAGTGCCCTGCCCACATCCCGGACGGCTCCACGCGCCGCCATGGTGCCAAAGGTGATGATCTGACAAACGTTCTCCTGGCCGTACTTTTTTGTCACATAGGAAAGGATTTCATCCCGCCGTCGTCCACAAAAATCGATATCGATGTCAGGCAAACTTATCCGTTCGGGATTGAGGAACCGCTCAAAGATGAGCCCGTACTCAATGGGATCGATATCCGTTATTCCCAGGCTGTAAGCAAGGAGGCTTCCCGCCGCAGATCCTCTCCCCGGACCGACGGGAATATCCTGTATTTTGGCTTCCCGGATGAGGTCCCAAACGATCATAAAATAGCCCTCAAATCCCATCTCTTTAACCAGCAGAATTTCCCTATTCAAACGCTTCTCATACTCCTCCCGATCGGGACGTTCCGCTTTATCCCGGGTCTCAACAAGCGTCTGCATTCTCTTTTCAAATCCCTCTCTGGCCACTCGTTCAAAATACCCACTCAATTCCATCCCTTCTGGCGCGGTAAACTGGGGAAGGAAATACCCGGTACCCGTGCTCGATGGGAATTCAAAATTGCATTGGGAGGCAATCTTGGTGGAGTTGTTCACAGCATCGGGAACGTCCGCAAACAGCTCCATCATTTCCTCTCCGGATTTGAAGTAAAACTCGTGCGAGCCGAAGCGGATCCGTTCCTGATCTGCCACTTTCCTGTTTGTCTGAACACACAGGAGAATATCATGGCTTTCCCAGTCCTCTTTACGGCGGTAATGAACATCATTTGTCGCGATCAGGGGAATGTTGAGCTTCCGGGCCAGCCGGATGAGAAGAGGTTTGATCCTTTTCTGGGGTTCTAAACCATGGTCTTGAATTTCAATATAAAAGTCCCCTTCAGGAAACATTGAGGCATACTCACGAGCGGCTTCCTCGGCCTTGTCCTCTAATCCCAAACCCATGTAATAACTGATTTCTCCTTGGAGACACCCGGATAAGGCAATAAAGCCTTCGCTGTGCCGGACAAGGAGTTCTTTATCAATTCTAGGCCTGTAGTAGAATCCCTCCAGATAGCTGTGTGTGATGAGCTTGCAGAGGTTCTTGTACCCTTCCTTGTTCTTAACAAGGAGTACGACATGGTGGTGCCTCGGGCCCCGGTCCTCAGGGTTTTTGTCGAATCGGCTCTTTGGTGCAACATAGAACTCACATCCAAGGATGGGTTTGATTTTCCGCGCCTTCGCTTCGCGGAAAAAACTGACGGCACCAAATATATTCCCGTGGTCGGTCAGGGCCACAGACGACATGTTGTTTTCGCATGCGGCATCCACTATCGCCTGTGTCTTCCAGGCCCCATCCAGGATGCTGAATTCGGAATGGTTGTGGAGATGGATAAAAGGAGTGCCCATGGTCATTCCCACTCAATGGTTGCGGGAGGTTTGGATGTGATGTCATACACCACCCGGTTCACTCCTTCGACCTCATTGACAATCCGGTTGGAGATCTTGGTCAAGAGGGATGGATCTGCCGGATACCAGTTGGCCGTCATCCCGTCCACACTCTGAACAAGCCGGATGACAACAACCCTCTGGTACGTCCTCCGGTCACCCATGACCCCCACAGATCGCACAGGGAGCAAAACGGTAAACGCCTGCCACAGCTGTTTGTACACCCCTGACCGTGAGATTTCATCGAGAAGCACGCTGTCTGCCTCCCGTAGAATTCTCAGCCTCTCGCGTGTGACCTCTCCCACAATTCTGACGGCCAGCCCGGGTCCGGGAAAAGGGTGCTGCTGGATAAATTCCTTGTCCACACCCAGTTCTTCTCCAAGCGCCCGCACCTCATCTTTGAAGAGTTCCCGAAGGGGCTCAACCAGCTCAAATTTCAAGCCCTTTGGAAGGCCCCCGACATTATGGTGGGATTTGATGCTGGACGACGG
>JAUWVG010000007.1 GCA_030617525.1 Candidatus Aminicenantota bacterium
TGAATCATCCAGGTTGAGTACTATATATCAATCAGAAAGGCCTATAGTCCACAAATTTCGTATGCATCCCCATTACAATGATTTTAAAAAAAGTTAAAAAAAGTGATTAGAAATCAAGTAAAAAAAAATCTGAAAAGGTGGAAGCGCTCCACTCGGATTTTTAACGCCATTCCCTCATCGTTCCTCTCGGCGCATCCGTAACTCCGCACGTAAACCTTGCTCACTAAAGAGAGAATTTCCAAGAAGACGCGTTCCACTTTTCCTTTTCATTTTACGTGCTCAAACATTCGTGCCCGGCCGGCAGAGCCGACTTCCCTTGAGCTCGACTCGGTAAGGCTAAATCCTCGGATGTCGCTTTTTCCATCCTCTTCAGATTTCTCAAGAAGAATCCCCATCTCTGTGATTTTTATAGAGTTCTGGGAAGATGATAGAGAAATCCGTATGGAGGACGAGCGGGCATGGTTCATCTTCAGAAGGAAGATGAGAGCGAGGAACGGAATCGAGCGAGTTTTCCTCGCCGGGGAAAACTACGCGTGATTTCTTATCACTTTGCAGAACTCGATCTTGAAATCATGGAAAAGAGGATGCTTCCTGCAGGTAAACTTCTAAAATTTGAGAGATCGTCCTTGTGTGAGGGCAAACTTGATGTTCCGGACAAATGCTTTGAAAGTCAGCGGACCTTCCAGGTGAGATAAGATCAATTCAAGGTTTTCTCTGTTGTGGATTATCCACTGTTGGCTTTGGGAGTGTAGAGAGATGATATCTGACTGATATTTGCTGTTAAACAAATTCTGGTGTTTCTCTGATGCATACGGATACCAGAACTCCCTGAGAAAAAAAAGAAAATCTGCCTGGGCTGTGAGCTCTTTTTCATTCAGGTCATCAAGAAAAAATTCCACTTGATTGTCAATTGTGTTTTTAAAGCCTTTTTCCAGAATGATATTCAATTTTCCTAGGGTTTTTGGTGAGATATCCCAGAGGATACCATATTTTGTCGCGGCGATTTCGTTCCAGAGAGGATAGGGGGTATCACCAAAAGTCAGTTTTCTAAAGACCAGATAACCAAAAGGAGCACTTTTTTCATGTCCGGGACGTCCCCGTGATTTGAGGGCAATCCTCGATACAATCGGATCGGCTAAACCCAACCTATCGATGAGATAAATTGTTCTCCCGGAATAAAATCCGGTAAAGCCGACGTTGAGATAGCCCAATCGGATATTGAGTTTGGCTTTTGCCGATAAATCTCTGTAGTTTACGCCGATTGTCTTCCACATCAAAATGACAGTATCTTTAAAGAGATATTTAAGGGGGATGATTTGATTCTTGTAGTAGGCATATCGTTCGTTGGAGATGCCGTGATTATAGAATTGCCCTTTTTTCTGTACAGGTAAAACACTTAGAGACAGCGCGAACAAAATGAGACTCACAGTAAGATAAGTTTGATTTAATCTCACTTTATTGTCGAAAAAGCGGTCGAAAGCACCACTCACCGAGACGGTTATGAGTATAACGGCCGGAAGCAGATATCTGCCATGCATAAAATCCCCTCCACCCCGTATCACGAAAAAACCGTGGAGAGCTCCAAGCAACAGCACGAGCAGGCGGCTGTTGAAGTCAACGCGTTTGAAATTGAGGACAAGTGCCAGGACTGCAAGGAAAAGAATCCCATAGATCAGACTGCCTTGTCCAAAATCAAAAAGGTATTTTAAGCCCTGGCTGAAATAAGAGGCAGATCCTGACTTCGAATAAAAAGGATTAGGCAAAAGGGCCGCATAATACCCCATGCGGAAAATCTCGTGAATCCCTAGGATGAGCAGGGGAGGGGAAATGAAGGAGGCCACCTGCTTAAAAGACGTTTCCTTTTTTCCGATTTTATAAAGATAGAAGATTATCAAAGCGATCAGAAAGATGCCAAAATCCGGCCGTGTCAGAACAAGAAGAGTCACGATCAAACCCATTAAAGCCGGTTGTAATTTCCATCTGCCCTCTGCAAGGAATTTAGCGAATACAACGAGGAGAAAATACGAAAGAGAGGTCTCAAGTCCGCTTGTGCCAAAATCGATAAAAGCACTGGTGCCGATCAAAATTGCAGCGGCCGGATTTAAACCCGGCCGGTTTTTTTTGGATCCGGGAAAATGGATCCTGAAAAAAAGAATGTAGAGAGCGGCGATAGAAAAGAACAAACCGGGAAGGATGACAGAGGCCTTAGGCGACATCCCGATCCAGCGGAAAAGAGACAACACCCCAAACCAAAGTGGATGGGTGTATCCTTCAACACGTTCATTGACGTTAAAAACAGGGCCGTAACCGTTAATGAAATTTTCCACATGGCGGAGGGTTATGAACGTATCCTCGGATACCCAAGCGTTTCGCAAAATGAGGACTGAACCAACAAGAAAGAAAAAGAGCGTGATGTAAAATATCCATCTTGGAGAATGTTTGAGACTGCTGGAGACTGACATGAGAAGGAGAGAGATAAAGAATGCTGAGAACAGAGATACAAAAAAAAGATTTTTAAATGGAAAAACACCCCTAATCCTGTGGAGAGTCACTTCAACCAGCTGGAAATCCGAATGTCCCGAGATAAATAACAGGCGGGGTTCAACCTCTGTTTTATTTAGGATTTTAAATTGAATTTTGTGCAAAGCAGGGTAGGCAAACAGCTGGATTGAACGGTTGTTGAGAATGGTTTTTCCCTTCTCTGCAGCGATTTGTACAT
The DNA here is from genome assembly GCA_030617525.1 of Candidatus Aminicenantota bacterium. Lineage (GTDB taxonomy): Bacteria > Acidobacteriota > Aminicenantia > Aminicenantales > Aminicenantaceae > JAUWVG01. The sequence continues at coordinate 2,720 of JAUWVG010000007.1, forward strand.
CGATTTCCGATTGTTGTGCTGAGACGGAATTCATGTGAAATACGGCCTCATAAATGCCGGGGGGGAGGAGTGAGTAATCACCAAAGGCGACAAATCTATTTTTCTTAAAAATTTGATCTTCGCGGAGGCCGGTCCTGGTTTCTTTTTGAATGAAATCCGATTGAAAACGGTTGAGTGTGACAGATAAATTCCGATCCGTTTTGTTTTTATAAAGAGCTGCTGCTGAGAGGAAAATGAAGATCAAAGAAAAAGAGATTAAAAAGAATGTTATAGGCCGGGTCCGGCCTTGAAATCGCTTCGCGTTCATTGAAAATTCAAGAATATCTCATCTTGTGGCGAATGTCCAAATTCTACTCAGCCTGAATTATTCATAAAAACTGCCGACACAGTCGGCTCCCCTCGTTGAACGAATCGAGAAGGCTAAATCCTCGGATGTCGCTTTTTCCATCCTCTTCAGATTTCTCAGGAAGAATCCCACTTTCCGTGATTTTTATAGAGTTCTGGGAAGATGATGGAGAAATCCGTATCGGAGGACGAACGGGCATGGTTCATTTCCCTCATGAGGAAATGAGAGAGAGGACGGAGATCGAGTGAGTTTTCCTCGCTGGGGAAAACGCAACGTGGTTTCTCATCACTTTACAGAACTCGTTCTTGAAATCACGGAATTGTGGATGTATCCTCTTGAAGTTCATAAGTAATGAATAAATGAGTAGCTTGATTAGTAATTCTTATTAGATAGAATGAGTCAATATATATAAGTGGAGGGAAAAAACGTGAAAAAAATATTATTGATCCCCTTAATAGTCATTATTTTTATTCTTTTTGGCTGCCAGCAAAAAGAAGAGAGCATTGTTCCCGTTGCTCAAGAAGTGGCCCAGAAGCTGGATACGGCCCAATCGCAGTTGTCCCAAGGAGAGATAACTGCGGGTATAGAGAGTCTGCTTGATGCTATTATCCTCACAAATCCCAGGGGATACATTTCAGATGACTTTGACATAAAAATTCAGGAAGCAAAAAAAGAAATCCAAAAAAAGAATATGGATGAAACACTTGATCTAATCAGCAATGCCCGTTTATTGGTGGTTTCACAAGAAATCAAGCAGGAAAAATCAGTCGATATAGAACCTGCTCCTATTGCGGAAGCTGTAAAAACACTTATTTTAGATGCGAAAGATCAATTTCAAGCAGGGAAGACTTTAGAGGGAGTCACGTCTATTCTGACTGCACTTCTATTATTCAAACCTCTTTAACCTGAATTATTCATAAAAACTGCCGACACAGTCTGATTCAGACTGTGTCGCAATTATTTTATTTCAAAGGATGGAATAAATCAAACAAGGGGAGGATTCAACTGCTTTTCCCCTGGTGATATGATAAAATATAGGGTATTCAACAAGAGGAATATCAACATGTCATATCGAATCGGAGATAGAGAGCAAAATGGTCTGTTTCCACAATGCATCGAAGATTATGTGAAGCCGGACGATCCCGTACGTGCCTATGATTCGATTGTGGAATCGATGGATTTTTCTAAACTTGGGATTGAGCTAAATGAAGATAAAGTTGGCAATCCTGAGTATGATCCTGTAGCGATGCTGAAGCTTTTGGTCTATGGGTATTCCTACGGAATCCGGAGTTCAAGAAAGCTGGAAAGAGCGCTCTATCATAATGTTTCGTTTATGTGGCTGATGGGTGGTTTAAAGCCTGATCATAAAACTATTGCTGAGTTCAGGCGTAAAAACAAGAAAGTACTTGAGCAAGTACTGAAACAATGTGCTCGTTTATGCATCAAGCTTAACTTGATTGCAGGCAATACGCTTTTTGTAGACGGGAGCAAGATCAGAGCCAATGCCTCGATTAAAAACACATGGGACAAGGCAAAATGTGAGAAATATCTGAAAAAGATTGATAAGCACATAGAAGCTATTCTTTCTGAATGTGAAAAGATTGATGAGCGGGAGGAAGGCCAAGAGTCTCTGGTAGAGATGGAAAAAGAGCTTAAGGATAAAGAAAACCTCAAATCTAAAGTAAAGAAAATACTCAAAGAACTTGAGGATGAAAAAGAGAAATCAAAAAACACCACCGATACAGAATGTACCAGGATTAACAGTATACAGGGTTCCCATGCCGGCTATAATGCACAATCTGTTGTTGACGAAAAGCACGGCTTAATAGTCAACGTTGATGTAGTCAGTGAGAACAATGATCTTAACCAGTTTGCAAACCAGATTGATCAGGCCAATAAAACTTTAGGCAAGAAATGCGATACGGCTTCTGCTGATTCGGGTTATGCCGATACCGATGAATTAGAAAAGATTGATAACCAAGAGATCAAAGTCATAGTTCCCTCCCAGCGGCAGGCGTCCAAGAGGAAAGTGAAGCCTTTTGATAAGGCTAATTTTCAATATGATAAGGAGAAGAACTGCTACATCTGTCCGGAAGGACAAGAGTTGCGATATTCACATTTTGCTAAGCTAGAAAAACATAACGCATATCTCATATCAGATAAATCCATATGCCTGAGGTGTCTTTATTTTGGTGAGTGTACAAAATCAAAAAGGGGAAGAGTGGTTACAAGGCTCCATAACGAGGAAATGAGAGAAAAACTTGAGGCACAATATAAACAGCCGGAATGCCAAGAGATCTATAAACTAAGGAAACAGAGAGTTGAGCTGCCTTTTGGACATATCAAGCGGAACTTAAGGGTGAACGCTTTTCTTCTCAGAGGACTCGATGGAGTAAAAGCAGAAATGTCATTATTAGCAAGCTGTTTTAACATCTCAAGGATGATCACTCTGCTGGGAGTTGAGGGATTGGTTGAAAAACTGGCAATTTAGCCAGGGAAAGATGTCATTTTCCCTGGCAATAGTGATTTTGAAGTTATAAAAGAAGGAGAAACCTAATATATAGCTTAAAGACTATGATCCGGTCGTAGAAATCATTTAAGAATGCCTAAAAAAAGAAGCTGGGATAGGAATGCGACACAGTCTGATTGCGAGCGTAGCGTGGCAATTCCTCTCTGTCATTACGAGGAGCCTTGCGACGTGGTAATCTCTACAAATGAGATTGCTTCGTCATTTCATTCATCGTAATGACAAGCACAGGGTCACCGGTTCTAAAAAAAATTGCTTTTATTTATTATCCCAATATATACAATGGAAATATCCTAAAACGATATTGTTTCAATTGAGGAGGGAAAAAATGCAAATTTCTTCAAAACAAAATCAATTTGAGAGATGGTCAAAACTGAAGCTGGTGCAAATTTCTATTATTGGAGCAGTTCTACTTTTTCTGTTATTTGCTCCGCTGAGTGCTCAAAAACAGAAGTTAGATGAGGAATACACGGCAAAAATCAAAGAATTTACAACTGAAACGTTTTTTACGACAAAATATGTGGACCATCTTCCATACTCGGAGGATGTCCCCACACCACTGGATATTCTCGGCCGTATTGCCGGAGCGCCGGATATCGTGAGTTATTCCCATGAAGTTTACAAATACATGCAGGCATTGGCCGATGCCTCTCCAAGAGTCACCCTCACAAAGATCGGCAAAACCGAAGAGGGGAAGGATATGATTCTGGTCGTTGTTGCAGATGAAGACACCATCGCAAACCTGGATCAGTATAAAAAGATCAATGCTCTACTTGCAGATCCCAGAAAAATTACAGATCCCTCTGAGGCCAAGGAACTCATCGCAAAGGCCAAACCCATGTATTGGGCCACGGGCGCCCTGCATTCCGGAGAAACGGGTTCTCCTGAAATGCTTATGGAGCTTGCGTACCGCATTGCCGTAGGAGAGTCAGAATTTATTAAAACCATTAGAGAAAATTCGATCGTGATGATCACGCCTATCCTCGAAGTCGATGGACGAGATAAAATTGTCGATTTGTATATGGCCAAGAGAAAGGATCCGGATGCCATTGTCGCGAGGAGCCCGATCTATTGGGGAAAATACGTGTCTCACGACAACAACCGGGATGCGGTGGGGCTAGGTCTGAATTTAACCAACCATGTCCTTGACACTTATATGGAGTATCACCCGCAGGTCATGCATGATCTCCATGAGTCCATTGCCTACTTGTATGCATCAACGGGGACGGGCCCCTACAATGCCTGGGTGGATCCCATTCTTATCGATGAGTGGCAGGAACTGGCTCATCAGGAAGTCAGCGAAATGACCCGGCTGGGAGTTCCTGGCGTGTGGACACATGGATTCTATGACGGTTGGGCCCCAAATTATCTGTTCTATGTGGCCAACGGACACAACTCCATCGGCCGGTTTTACGAAACACAGACCGCGCGGGATGGGAGCACTCGGATTGTCCGTGCATCCGAAAATCGATCCTGGTTCAAACCAAATCCCCCTCTGAGGGAAGCAGTCTGGTCTTATCGCAACAACATCAACTATCAGCAGAGCGGCCTCTTGATCGCCATGAATCACACGGCCAAAAATGCCAGGAAATTTATGGGAAATTTTTATCTCAAAAGCCAGCGATCGATCCAAAAAGCCAGGACCGAGGGGCCGGCAGCATATGTCATTCCTGGAGATAATCCCAGACCGGCTCAAGCGGTCTCTCTCATCAGACTTTTGCAGAGACACGGCATAGAAGTCCACAAAGCGGAGAAAGAATTTGAGACCAAAGAAGGTAAATTTGTAAAAGGAAGTTTTGTTGTGCGGTTAGATCAGCCCTATTCACGCATGGCGGATCTTTTAATGGATAAACAGTATTTTAATGTCAACGATCCACGGCCGTATGATGATGTGGGCTGGACTGTTGGACCCCTGTACAATGTTGATACCGTCCGGATAGAAGATGTGGCCGTGCTTTCGGCACCGATGGACAAAATTCAGGGGAAATTGAAACTTGAGGGTGGAGTAGAAAAACTTACAGGAGGAAAAGTTCAGGCATATATTATCAACCATGATGCTTCGAATTCCTTGGCGACTTTCCGTTTTGAAAAAAGCGATCTTATAATAGAAGCGGCAGAAGAAGAGTTCGAAGTGGAAGAGAAGGTGTTTAATGCCGGTTCGTTTCTTTTCAAGGCCGAAGACAACGCCGACGATTTGAAGGAGCAGCTGGAAGAGGCAGGAAAAAAATATGAATTTACGGCTTTCTCTGTTTCTGAGATTCCCGAAGTCCCAACACATATTTTGGATGTACCGCGCATTGCCATTATGCACACATGGCAGAACACCCAAACAGAAGGATGGTTGAGGATGGGTTTTGACAAAGTGAACATTCCCTATGATTACATTTCTGTATTGGATGTTCGTGATGAACCGAATTTACGAGAGAAATATGATGTGATCGTGTTTGGCCCATCGTCAGGGAATGCATTCAGTATTGTCAATGGCCTACCCTTAACTGGAGATCCTATACCCTGGAAAAAATCCGAATTGACACCCAATATCGGAGTTCAGGATGAAACCGATGACATGCGCGGCGGCCTTGAAATGGATGGCATTTTTAATCTCTACAATTTCTTGAAACAGGGAGGGTTGTTCATCACTCTAACCAACAGCTCTTCAATTCCCATTCAGTTTGGGATGGCTCAAGGTCTGCAGATAAAGCAAACGGTAAATCTCTGGGCCCGGGGCGGTGTTTACAGCACAACCTTTCGTGACAGAAAAAGTCCCATTGCATACGGGTATGGAAAGGAACTGGGCGCCAATTTTAATTCTTCGCCTGTTTTCAGCTTCAGCACCGGCCGTGCTCGGGGAGGCTCTCCGGCAGTCAGAACTCCGGGATCAACGACAACTCGTCCTTCAGGAAGAGGTGGAATTGGAGAAAGTGATGTGGTCCAGGGACGTATGAGGAATATGGCAAAGGAATCTGTGGCTGAATTTCGAAAGGCTCAAAAAAAGGAAGCGTCCACATCAACGGGTAGAGCTTCAACGAGTAGAGCGCCTTCCCGGCGTCCAAGGACCGTCCTGGCATTCCAGAGCGATGTCAAAAAACTCTTGATAAGCGGGGGGATCAATGGGGGCAATGAACTGGCCGGGTCCCCAGCTGTTGTTGATGCCAAAGTGGGTGAAGGACATGTGGTTATGTTCAGCATCAATCCTTTCTGGAGAAATCAGACTCATGGGTCCTATTTTCTGGTTTTTAACGCTATGATGAATTACAAAAACCTTGATGCTGGAAAGTGATACCAACACAAAACTGAACACGGGAACTGGATTTTGAGTAAAGAGCTAGCAGGCTCTTTTTAAGCTCATTTTTCTGAGAATGCTGCGGATTTTTGTCTCAGAACTGAACGAATCAAACAAAAGTTCTGATCTGATCCATCCTTTTTGACTCCATCTCTCTCTAAATCGGGGCTCGGGCCAGACTTTTTCTGGATCAAAATCGATACACTCAACAGGCCATATGCGTCCTGCTCGATTGGGTTTAGACCAGCCGAATTCTATCTCATGACCGCATCCGCCACAGGACACGTGAAACTCTACACTCTCTTCAGATAACTCTCTTTTCTCAATCTGGGCTGTCCATTTTCGTCTGTCGATTTCATAGATAATAAAACACTTAATGCAAAACATCTGAAAATCTGTGTCTACTTCTTTTCGATCGATGAGATTGTTTCTATGGACAAATTCCCACTGATGTTTTTGGTCGATATAGCCATAGTCCTCATAGTGTTTTTCAACAAAGAATGACTGGATGGCTGCGATGCCATTTAAAGACGTTTGGCATTCACAGGGCAAAATCCTTTTATGATTTTCAAAGATACTGTAAAGGCTTGCGATAAGAATATCGTGAGAGCCGCATTTCTTGCAGGTGAAATAATGCTGATTATTTATTTGGCGTGTATGTTTCATGTGATTAGATGACGTCAAAAGTACCAAAAATTGTTATTCTGACCGGTTCAAAATCGACATCAGCAGCCGCGGCATTGCCATGAATGGAGTACCAGAATGAATCCTTTCGCATGATGAGATCGATCAGTTGATAATAGGAACTTTCCATTTCTAGAGTAAGAAGTTCTGTATGTGTCTCTCCTTTGGCTAAAAAGGTGTTGCCAAGAAAAGTGTCAGTGCTGTCTTCACCGAAGAAAAAGTTTACGGAAATATCCGAGGGTGTTGCATTTCGGGTGACACGGTATTGAATACTTATTTTTGTGACCTCTTTTATTAATTTTTTATACGTTCTCCAGTCTGCATTGTCCAAAAGATTGACAAAACCCGCACCCGATGTGCCTCCTCTCAAATACGCATTGTCCTCGACGACTATTTCATGTTTCGTCAAAGTTGTAATGAGATCACACCCGGTAAATAATAAAAGAGGAGTGATTAAAAGAAAAAAAATCGTTGCTCTATGTTTTTTTGTCATAGGGCCCTCCAGAAATTGTTCATAAATCCATCCACTTTTTTTAGTCGTGCACAGCTGGTTTTTGTTGAAATAAATAAATTAAGTGGTTTTAAGGGGAATTGAGGTTTTATTTATCGACAAGTTTGGCGATCAGTTCTCCGGTTTGAGCATAGTAAGCCAGAAGGTGAGAGTTTTTATTTGCCTGTTCTCTGGAATACGCGTTTCCGAATGAGCAGGCTACGGCAAATTCCATCTCTTCGCCCGAGGGAGTCTGTGTGGCCCGGTAACCATAGCGTATCATCCCTCTAGTTGGAGGGAGCGTTTCTATGACTGTGTCATCTGAAATTTTTATTTTCATGGAACTGAATTTTTTTATGAAAGTTTCAATTCTTTTCCAGGCTTTTTTTGCTTCGTCAACAGGAAGCTTGAACTGGAGTTCAGCGTCCATGGCCTTTTCCAAATACTCCACTTCCTTAGGCTTGAGTTTTTGGCTTCCGAGGACGGTTAATCCACAACAGAGGAGTGCAATCGTAAATAGGGAAAGTGTCTTTTTCATCGGCCCTCCTTTCTTGAAAATCTACATGATTCCTCCAACATTTGTCAAATTCCTACATAAAGCAGATAGCATTCCCTATTCCATAAATTTTATCCCATCCAAAAACCTTTCCGGTGGGAAAGACCCAGTACTTTTAGACATTTCGAACAGTAGTAGATATAACGTCTTCCAAGAAAGGATCTGATTTCACTTGTAAAAAGTTTATCGATCTGCGTAGAGCAGAAGGGACAGACCGGATGTTTTTCGAATTGTTCTTCAATGGTGATCATTTTACTCTCCTTAAAATTTATAGCCTGAATTATTCATAAAAACTGCCGACACCGTTATTTGTCTTTAATGATATCGACTGGAAAACATGATATTTAGCGATATCTTAATCTTCTCTTTGTTATTGGCCAGTTAAAATCAAATGTCGGCATTTTTTACCCCAAGGGGGCGAACCGATCTTACCACATCTGCTTCGTTACGACACATTCGCGGTGGACAACCACAGCTTCATGTGCCGATGCCTCGCATCTGTAGCAACCTCGGCTCGTGAATAATCCAGGATAATTGGTGTTTTATCTTTCTTTATATTTAATACAGCTCGTGATGGGAGAATATTCATAGGGAAAAAAAATTACGTCTCTTGAATCCTAATCCCTATGATTATGTTAGAATACTCCTATGTTGAATATTAGAAACTTCAGTATTATTGCTCATATCGATCATGGAAAATCTACCCTGGCAGACAGGCTCATCCAGGCGGCAGGTATGGTCTCACAGAGAGAATTCCGGGACCAGATACTCGATACCATGGACCTTGAGAGAGAAAGAGGCATCACGATAAAAAGCCAGACCGTCACTCTGCCTTATACAGGCGCAGATGGGAAGGAGTATCTTCTTAACCTTATCGATACTCCCGGCCATGTTGATTTTTCTTATGAAGTCTCCCGTGCTCTTGCCTCGTGTGAAGGCGTTTTACTTATCGTTGATGCATCCCAGGGAGTAGAAGCACAAACGGTGGCCAATCTTTATATGGCCATGGAGTTTGATCTGACAATCATTCCGGTGATAAATAAAATAGATCTTTTAACTGCCGATATTGAAAAAACAAGAGAGCAGATTGAAAATGAACTGGGCCTTGATGCCGATATGGCCATCCTGTGTTCAGCGAAAGAGGGAACCGGGATAGATGATGTTTTTGAGGCTGTCGTAAAATATGTCCCTCCACCAAAAGGAGATCCGGACAAGATGCTCAAGTCTCTGATTTTTGACGCGCATTATGATTCATTCCGGGGAACGATCATCCACTGCCGTGTCTTTGACGGACGTTTATGTCCGAAGGATATAATCCGGCTGCTGTCGACAGGTTCGACGTATAAAGTGGAGGAAGTGGGGCTTTTTCAGTTAGGCAACAAACCCCAAGACAGCCTGTCTGCCGGAGAGGTGGGCTACATCATTTCAGGGATAAAAAATTTGGGAGATACAAGAATAGGGGACACCATCACACTGGAATCCAATCCGATTACAGAGCCACTGCCCGGATTTAAAGTGGCCAAATCAGTCGTTTTTTCTTCCATATATCCTATGGCTTCAGATGAATACCAATCTCTACGGGAAACTCTGGAAAAGTATGAACTCAATGATGCTTCTTTAACCTATCAAAAGGATTCATCTGCGGCTCTAGGTCAGGGATTTAGATGTGGATTTCTTGGACTTCTTCATCTTGAAATATTTCAGCAGCGCTTGGAGCGGGAATACGACCAGTCCATTATCATGACGGTCCCAAGTGTCGAATATAAATTTAAACTCGATAATGGTGAAAGCCTTATCATCGATAATCCACAGTACTATCCCGACCCTTCACAAATCCAGAGCACCGCTGAACCCTATATAAAGGCTTCTATTCTTTTCCCGGAGAAATATATGGGTGTAGTCATGAAGCTCTGTCTTTCTCGCAGAGGAATCAACCCCCGCACGAGTTATCCCACTCCGGGGCGCATCGAGCTTTTTATGGATATGCCGCTGGCGGAGGTGATCTACGATTTTTATGATACGCTCAAGACTATCACTCAGGGATATGGCTCCTTTGACTATGAGCTGGCCGACTACAGAGCGAGTGATCTTGTCAGGCTGGATATTCTTGTCAACGGCGAAAGAGTGGATGCCCTGTCTCTCATTGTACATCGTGATAAAGCCAGAGAATGGGGCGTCAAGATGTGCGACCGCCTAAGAAATGAAATCCCCAGACACCAGTTTAAAATTGCCATTCAGGGGGCCATTGGAGGAAAAATCATCTCAAGGTCTACGGTGACTCCCTACAGAAAAGATGTCACTGCCAAGCTTTACGGGGGAGATGTCACGCGAAAACAGAAGCTCCTCAAAAAGCAGAAAAAAGGCAAGAAACGAATGAAAATGGTAGGGAATGTGATGATTCCTCAAAGCGCCTTTGTCTCCGTCCTCAAAGCCGACAACAAATAATCCCAATTAAAGGGACATCAACCTTAATTCGGACCTTATTCCTCACTGACCGTCATGTGCACGATTTTGTCGCCCTGTTGGACGGCATCCTGGCCTCTTGACCACAGCATGAACTGTTTGAAGAGGTCACCCAGGGAAAATCAGAGTTGGTCGAAGGTCAGCTCTTCCCTATATTTTTGATAATCATTTTTGATAAATTTAAAAAAAAAAGAACTCATAATAAAGATTTCATCTTTGAAAATGATTCGGGGAGATCATATGGTATGATTAGTCTGATTGGGGAAGATGCTTTCATCAATCCTGCCAGCCGATGACTGCATTTGCCACAGCGCGGGGTTCAGGCGGGAGGGAATAAACATTGTTTTCATAGTTGGAATTGTATGGTGAGATGTTGAGCACTTTGTCGAGCACTACGAGGGTGCTGCTTCCACCGGGATCGAATTCCATCGCTTTCTTAATGCCCATATCTATCATGATTTCAGCCATATCGATATGAGTGGCCCCCACCGATTCGCGGATTCTTCCGTTGATTGCCAGGATGGAGAGGTTTCCGTTTTCATCCAGACCGATGGCAATTTTCGGCCCTCGCATATCAGTGTAATCTAGTCTGGCGGCTTGAGTTCGGATGGAATTTTGCATTTTCCATCCTTCGATTTCCATATCGATGCAATTAGATCCGTTTTCGACAAGCATGGGACCGGCTTCTATCGCGTGTTCGATTTGGTCCCAATCTTTCATCTCAATTCGTAGAGATTTTCCCGGACGGTTCCAGTCTTCAGGAAATTCGCTTTTCGGAAAAGAAAGGGTCAATCCTGCCGGGATAATGGTAACAGATTGATTTTTTTTGGTGCGGATGACTTCTTTAATTGAAGTTCCGGCTAATCTTACAACGATTCTGCCGTCTCCAAGTATGATTTCCGCACGATGCTTCAAATCATAAAAGCAAACCTCACCGGGAAGCGGTTTCTTCGGATTGAGATTATCTGGCGCGAGTTCGAAACGATGTATTTTATCAGATATGATGACACCATCAGAGCAGCTCACTCTTTTGATGTCCATACTGCTGTCGGGATAAATCAAAAGCGCAGGTTTATTGAAAAGAGGGGGACAGACAACCTCGCTGTCGATGACGATCAATCCTAAGGGGGAGCCGATGTATGTTTCCGGCAGTCCGAGTTTTCCCACAAGTTCGGCATTCAGGATGAAACCGCCGTTCCAGGCGATGGCGGGATTTTTTCCCTTCGTTTTTCTGAAATCTTCAATGAAAGTAGTGACTCTTTTGATCTTTCCCTCTCCGGTGAGGGTGGAGAATTTCCACTTTTTCTCGGAATCCTTAATATTAACTTTAGCAATAGTGCCGTTCCAAGGTCGGCCGTCTCTGTATAATCCGCAGATGAAGGAATGTGAGACGGTGGATTTCTCCGTTTCAGCCGACCCCTCACCCTCGAGTTGTTCAATCAGGGTTGTTATGGGAGTTCCCACGGTTTCAGCATCCTCTTTGACGCGTTTCAGCAATCCTTCTTCACCGTATTTCCCCCGTAATTTCTTAAAAACCGGACTTCCGATTGCATTGTGGAAATCTTTTGCGGTTTGAACCGGTGTGGGATAGGCGATTGTAGTGCGTATCCCGGAGGGTACATACTGGATGTATCCACTGTTCAAAGGAATACCCATGATTTCCGCGGTCAATTCGTGGTTGGCTTTGCCAATGTGAAATCGGTCGATATCGACTATGTCAGTCATCACCGGGGCGTCCCTGTCGTCGGTGATGATAAACCCTTTTTGTTGTTTAATGTGAAGAAGGACATCGAGGGCATCTTCACCAAGCTGGGAAAAATGAATCCCAACACACAACTGATGAGTCTTGATTATTCTACACAATCGATGTTTGAGAAGTAAGTCCAGTTCCTGAGAATTGCCATCCTTAATTCGGTTTAGAACAGAATCTGCAGTGGCATGCTTTCCGCAGGTTTTTTCCGGGCAAAAGATGCACACAGGCGCTATTTTATTTTGACATTCGTCGATAGTATCCTTGCTGATTTTTTCATGGTCTTCAAGTTTGAATCTCTTACGCAGTGGTTGAAGCACGAGGAATTCAAAAACCTCCTTGTCATATTCTCCAGGGAAATATGCGATTGGAGTATTTTTTCCTAACTTTTTAAACAGCAAATCGCGGTCATCGATTGCCAGGTTGCTTGCTGTGATGATTTCATGAAACTCCGAATTCTGGTGCAGAGGTGAATACTGATTATCGTTCGGTTGTAGCTTTGCTTTTGGAACTATCATCTTGTGAAAAAGCATGTTGACAAGCCCCGTCAATTCCTGATGGGTGAAATCCCGATACGGATAATATATCTTATTCCTGTGGCGGTAAGCCAATGAGTGGTCATGCCGTGTTTCGATTTTCCCCTGCCTAATCAGAAAGATGTTATCCACAGCGTTATAAAAGCTGTGAAGTGTTTCGCAGTTCACAGAAACGGGGTCGAAGTTCTCGTTGATCAGTTTCCAGGCAAATCCCATAATCATTCCCCGGACTTGCTGTTCCTCCACCCTGAAAAAACTGGGATCAATCAACGATTTAAGAAACAACATGAATTCCAGCTTTCCGTAACCCGGCAGATAGCACCGATTATCTGTCCTGAGAAGCTCCTTCAGATTTTCACTTTGATAGCTGCATATTTTCTTATACTTATCGAGGTTCTCTTCAACATTCTTTAAGCTTGAGGTATTTGGTTGAAGTTGAAGATAGGATTTATATAATATATTATGCAGGTTTTTCTCGATTGTCTGAGAGTTGAATCTGAGCCGTACCACATTTTTGTTATGCTCAATATCATTTCTGAAATTCCGGGGGAAAGACATCCTCTTCACAGCTTCTTCCACCAATTTATCGGAAATATAGTCCCCCTTGAATTCCAGAACTTTCAATCGATATTTTTCCTCCAGTCGCTCACCTATGATTTCGGCATATACTTCTTCAGGGTGATATCTCCGGCAAAAGATGGGCACACCACTGGCTGCAGATTCGATTATGGGAAGGCCCCTTCCTTCTGTTTCACTTGGCAGTAGTATTAATGATGCGATATTGTAAATATCGGGCATATTGAGATTCCGGCCGAAATGCTCTTTGAAATCACTCTTATCGAAAGCGCTGAAAAGAAAACCCATGAATACCCTGTCTTTGTAGTCTGGTTTCAGCGTTTTCCGCAGTTCCTGGAACGATTTTAACAATGTCAGGAAGTAATTATATCGACCGGCGGCGATAGGCCCTGTGACGAGAATGGTGAGATGGGTGCGTGGATTATCATTTATGTTATTCAGGAAGGATTCGTTCTCAAATAATCTTTTGACCAATTGAAAATTGAATTCAATTCTTTTTCTGGCAATGATTCTGGTGGGCTGGAGCAGGATGACATGATCGGTTAAGAAATCGGTTGTAGTAATACGGGGGGACCCAATCATAAAGGGCCTGGTAGATATTTCCGAAATTCTGTCAGGATTAACCACATCATCGGAATCGTAAATCACAAGCTGCTCTTCGAATCTGCTTAATAACTTCCCAATCTGCCGTAAAGTTCCATCTTTATCGTCTTTCGAGATTATATCGAATTTTTCCATATCGATTGCGGTGACGACTTCATCTATATTGGCTGGATTCAGCCCATTCTTCTCAATCAGTTGTCTGCACTGGCTGAAATTGATGTTTACATTCATCCAGGAGCGGGATTCCCAGGGGAACAAGACTTCGATTTGCGAAAAGAATTCTCCAATATCAGAATTGGTGAAGAAATGATCTCTGTGGCCTGGTTTCTTTCTTTTGAGGGCGATATCGATTTTCCGGCTTCCATCTTCCCAATAAAAATCGTGGTTGTTATTTATCACCGGTATTCCGAGATACTCCGAAATGAAGACGATAGCGAGACTGAGTGAAACATTGCCGGGATTGGAGTTAGTATTAATTAAGTAGAGCAGTCGGATATCGTTTTTTGTGAGACAATTTCCGATTTTTTCGGTAACTACAAGCACCTCCTTCCAGAATTTCCCTATCAGTGCATTGTATTCTTCGCTTCCTCTCTCCAGCTTGGTTTTAAAAAAATCATAGTAAAGCGGCCAGTGGTCAAAGCCCTGGATTTCTTTTATTTCATGTTTAATTGTTGTAGGATGGATGATGGCTTCAGAAGGGGAATGAAATTTACCGGCAATATAATGAATTGTCACATTTTTAAGGATTTTTCTGAGTGTAGCAGCATATTTTTCCACTTCAAGGGAAACTCCGTCGATTCCGAATTCGAATGTTATGAAAGATATACCGCCATCAGCGATATGCTCGCAGTATTCCTCGAAGGAATCGGGAATTTCAATGGCGGGGATTTTTCTGTTTTC
>JAUWVG010000081.1 GCA_030617525.1 Candidatus Aminicenantota bacterium
GGCAATAATTCTATCAACTTCCCCATCTGTAAGAGAGGGATAAAGTGGGATCGACACTGTCTTTTTCCAGGCTTCATTTGCATAAGGAAAACCGGACAGATTGAGATAGACATGGAGAGGAGTAAAGACAGGACGTTGGCACATGATTTTTTTCGCGTGTAATTTCTCAAGATAATTTGAACTATTCTCTATTGTTTTGACCACAAATCGATAATAGATATGTTCTTTACCCTCTCTCCAGGTGGGTAAAGACAGACGGCAATTTTTATACTCTTCAAAATACCGGGAAGCGATCTCTCTACGTCGAAGAAGTAATTTCTCTAAACGAGCCAACTGTGTCGAACCCAGAGCTGCCTGCATATCCGTCATCTTGTAATTGTAGCGAAGAGAATAAACCTCTCTGTTGTCATAGTCTCTGAGATCTCGTATCTTTGAAATCAAATCCTCTGAATCACTGAGAACCATTCCCCCTTCGCCAGATGTAATCACTTTTGTGGCATAAAATGAAAATACAGAAACAAGACCAAAACTTCCGACTTTTTGCCCTTTATATTCAGCTCCGACGCTCTGCGCGCAATCTTCAATTATAGGAATTCCCAGCTCAGACAATTTGTCAATTTCAGCAGGACAGCCGAACATGTGAGGAACAATGATGGCTTTTGTTTTTTTTGATATTGTTTTTTTAACTTCGTCAATTGAGATATTGTAAGTTAAAGGATCTATGTCGACAACGCGGGGAATCGCACGCGTATAATTCACAGCATTGAGGACTGCTGTACAAACAAATGAAGGGATAATGACTTCATCTTCTTCCTTAACATCCAGAGCCAGCAAAACCAGATGGAGAGCCGATGTTCCTGAGCTGGTGGCCACCGCCTTTTCTTTCCCGATAAAATTCGCAAATCCTTTTTCAAATATTTGGACTTTAGGTCCCTGGGACAGCTGACCGGATTTGAGAACAGCAGCCAGGGCTCGAATCTCTGAATCCGATAAAAAAGGGCTTGAGTGAGGGATAATTGAATATTCCATTATATATCGCGCAAAAATCTGAAGGCTTTAAAACCTTCTGCATATTTGATTTTTCCTTGGAATCCTCTGAAATTGGCCATCGCTCTCACAGTCTCGACCATGTCCAATCTGGTCGGATAAGATTTTTTTACCTGAGACTCATAAAGGCGAATCAATTCTTGCTTCTTTTCAAGCACATCTTCAATATCCACAAATATATCTGGATCAAAATTGCTGGACGTATAATCTTCGTAAAAAAATACTTTTTTAATATAACGCGTAGCAGCAAGGGTACATCTGGCCAATATCCGATGATCTTGATGGATATCCTCAATGTAATTGACATAGACTTCATCCGGATTAACTTCTTGAATGATTTTATCGATATGAGTGATGATGATCCTGTCATTCGGGAGCTCGGTATCTGTGTAACCACCCCAGAATATTTTTTTAATACCTAACAATTTCAAGGCTTCTTCCTGCTCTTTATGTCTAAGTTGAGGATCTCCTCCGTACTCACCTCTTGTTAGAACTAAAAAATAAATATTGTTTTCTTCTTTGGAAAACTTTAGAAAAGTACCTCCACACCCAAATTCGATATCATCAGGATGTGCTCCCAATGCTAAAATATTCATTGATTTTCCCCTTTTAAAATTGAAAGACTTTCTGGTCCGCAGTTGAACAACAAATCCAAAATTGAAAGAAAAGGCTCAAATTCCCCGTACAACTGTGAATAAACGGGATGTTTATATTCTTGAAAGATAACATCGATCTTTTCTTCTTTAAATTTTGCTAGATCCATATAGTTTTCCCCGTCCTTTCCAGAAAGGTACACATTGCCACCCAATTTTTTGCATATATCAATAAGACGGTTTGTGTTTCCATGCCGCTGTTCAAATTCTGAGGCTTTGATGATTTTTTTTCCCGAAAGACCCAGCGCTTCAATGAGAAACATTATCACATGAATGTTGAAATCTGCAAGGGACTCCCATTCTGCAGTAAAAAGGGACTTAAAAAAATCGATATATTCGCTAAAAAAGGGCGCTTTTGAGTAATTCGTTAAGAGCGCACTGAGATGTTTCCTTTCCCATTGGACCGTGTTATTGATCTTTACATCATGTATCGTCTGCCCAAAATTGTGGAGGACAGGGACTGTGAGCCACTGCCATCCCTCAGCTGTTTTGATTTTATTGCGGTTCTGCCATTCATTTTTCTTAAACTGGACATTATCCAGAAATACGAATGTTTCGCTTCTGTCGATCTTATCAAAGTATCCCAACCACGGCAGGTATTGAGGTTGGTGAATGGAAATAATCACTGGTTCTACGTTCCTACACTACACGGCTTGGATTAAGAAAAATTATAATACTTAGTATTTTGGCCATGAAGTCAAGCTATCATCATCAATGGCTTTATTAATGTAAAGTATAGGAGATGTTGACAGATCGATTGTTTTTGGATCTTTGAGAGGTTTTCCATTTGGATCCTGGATGACCCCAATGACCGGACGAAGCGGAAAATCCCGGTTGACTTTCTGGACGACTCCAATTTCCATATTATTCAACTCCACAATGCTTCCCACAGGATAAATCGTAATATAACTCATAAAGGCCCTCAACACTTCCTTCTCAAACGAAGTAGATTCCTCTTGAATAATGGCTTTTACAGCATCCGAAAGATTTTTTGTTTTTTCCCGGTAGGGGCGGGAATGAGAGATGGCCTCGTAAATTTCGGCGATCCCCACAATTTGAGAAAATTGGGAAATCTCCTCTCCCTTTTTCCCCTCCGGATACCCCATCCCGTTGATCTTCTCATGATGTTGGGAAATTATTTCTTTTGATAACCCAGGATAATTCTTCACATTATGCAAAAATTTCACTCCATAAGAAGGATGCAATTTGATCAATTCATACTCTTTTTGGGTCAGTTTTTCGGGCTTATTGATGATGTCTTGAGGGATGAGAAGCATGCCTAAATCATGCATCAGAGCCCCTGCACAGAGATCCGACAATATGGCCTTGTCAAATTCGAATGCAAAACCGAGATTAGCAGCAATTACACCAACATTGACAGAGTGAATCGGGAGGAAATTAAGTTCATTACTATAAGCATGAGATCTATTGGCCATTTGCTGTAATAAGTCACTTTCAATCTTAAGTCCACTGATGATCATTCCTGCTAAGGAAACGAATTCTTCTCCATCGATCACCTTATTTTCTTTGATCTCACTGAATAAATGTTCAAGTCGCTGGACAACATACTCGTAAACTTTTTCATTTTCGGGTATATCGGACTTTTCCTCTTCTTGTAACAGGACATTTGATATAAGGGTTTTACCCTTCTTCGGATCTTCCCGAGCGGTCTTCCGGAGGATTTCAGAAAGTTTTACCATAATATTATTGATCCAAATATAGTACTGCCTTTTCGGCAATATCTGTGTTTATCCAGGATGTTTTTTTTGAATAACCCATGAGTAAACTAGTATCACAGATCGTGTTTATCATACGGGGTACACCTTCTGAATATTTCCAAATAATGCTTATGGCATCATCTGAAAAAATTTTTCTCAGGATACCAGCAACTTTTAGTCTATGAAGGATGTACTTATCCGTTTCACCCATATTTAAAGGATTGAGATGATACTGCATGGAAATCCGCTGTTTGAATTGTTTCAAATTATTAATGATCTCCCTTAACTCGGGCTGTCCGATAAGGATCAGAGTCAACAAGAATTTGTTGTTTAGCTGGAAATTCAGGAGCAATCGCAGCTCTTCGAAAGCCTTCAGGTTACTAATGGCTTGTGCTTCATCGATGATGATAACCGTCTCTTTTTCATTCTTCATATTCTGGAATAGATATTCATTCAGATCTCTAAGGATCTGGATTTTTGGGGCTCTTACCCGCAGGTCTATATTTAATTGAAAACAAATTTCTCCGAGAAGTTCAGTCGGGCTAAGTAAAGGATTAGTTACCAATGCAACATTATATTTTTCTGGAATTAATTTTTCAAACAGCAACCGGCTCAATACCGTTTTGCCGCAACCATATTCACCTGTCAATAGGGTCGCCCCCTTTTTTTCTTCAACAGTATAAATTAATCGAGAGAAAGCTTCAATATGTTCAGAGGATAAATAAATAAATCGAGGATCGGGTGTGTTTTCAAACGGTTTTTCTTTTAACTCCCAATAAGATTCATACATTTAAATTTTTAATAGAAATGTAGCTTTCGAAGAAAATATATCTTAACCTATAAAGTATGTCAAATGAATACGTTAGTTTTTTTTAAATATAGAACATTTGATTTTGTTTCATCGTTTCTCCTACAATATCTGAAAGAGTGTTTACTCCAGAATATGATGAAAAAGACAATTAGAATACTCTCTCTTGTTTTGGTTCTGCTTCACAGTTTAGGTACTAGCCCGGCCAATGGACAGACCTTGGACTATCTGCAGGTTTCTGGTCTTATAGATCTCCGCACAGATTTCAGTGACGGAGCTCACACACTCGAATACATCATCGAACTGGCTGAAACGAGAGGTTTTGACGTCCTTTTTCTAAACGAGCACGACCTGTTGACCGTTGAATATGGTTTATGGCCTCTTCGCAATATATTTAAAAAAAAAGAAAATAGATCTTCCCTCTTAAAAAATGGAGTCGAAAATTATTTAAACCAGATCCAAGCTGCATCAATAAAATTTCCTGAAACAATCTTGATTCCCGGAACTGAATCCAGCCCCTTTTACTACTGGAAAGGGAGTTTATTCAAAAGAAACCTGACTCTTTGCGATTATGAAAAACATTTGTTAGTCGTCGGCCTCGAGAAAGAAAGGGATTATGAGAATTTACCGATTATCCATAATAAGGTTGTTTCAAAATTTCATGTCTCCGTTTTTTCCATAGGCATTTTCCTTCTGGCTATCGCACTCTATCTCGGTTTGTTTAGGAAAAACAGGAGAAAGATTCTCAGATATTCAGGTATTCTTTTGGTTGTCCTTTGTTCTCTTCTGATAGTCAACAATTTCTTTTTTAAAAAGTTTTTGTATTCTCCTTATCAAGGATATCAAGGAATTCTCCCCTACCAATCGCTGATAGATTATGTCAATTCCCGAGGAGGAATTATTTTCTGGAATCATCCGGAAACAAAATCAGGTCAAGGAAAATTAGGCCCTGTATTTAGAGAAACAGCCCCATACCCACAAGTATTATCTGAATCCATAGGGTACACTGGTTTTGCTGCCATATACGCAGAAGGAATAACTATCACAGAACCAGGCGGTTTGTGGGATCAGATTTTACTGGAATACTGTGAAGGGAAAAGAGAAAAACCCATATGGGGAATATCTACGGCAGATTTTCATGAAGAAGGCCATGCCGGAGAGAAATTAGGAAATTTCCCGACTGTTTTTTTAGTCAAAGAAAAATCAAAAAAAAATATCCTAGATGCTCTGAAAAAAGGAAGGATGTACGCCTCTCGAGGAGACGTGGATTTGCCCAGGTTGAGGCTGAGAGAATTTTATATTTCTGATTCCAAATCTAGTCAGAGGGGAGTCATGGGGGAAGAGATCCAAATTGTTGGCGCACCTGAGATCCATATACTTATTTCTACGGATGATCCAGGGGAAATGAATCCATTAAAAGTTAGGCTTATTCGAGATGGAAAGCTTCTGAAAGAATTCTCTGGAAAGACTCCTTTAGAAATCAATTTTTTAGATGAAATTTCAAAACCCGGCAGGAAAGCTTATTATCGTCTCGATGTACGAGATTCACGTGACAGGATCGTAGTATCGAATCCTATCTTTTTTGTCCTTTAAACATCACCAGAAGGGGGATTTTAGTCTAAATCCTCTTTTTTTCGTTTTTTCATCTCTTCAGCTGAGATTTCATAATTGAACAACTGCCAATGACCACAGCCTGATTCTTCTCCCCGTAAAGGACAAACGCGCCACTCCGAAATATGATAAATCTCGTCCATAAACGCAACCACTTCGAGCTTGCGGGATGGCACGGTTTCAGCCCCACACACATCACATGGAAACGTTATACGCTTCTCATCCAGCACTTGGGTTTTGGGCATTTTTTTCATGATTTGATAACAAAGTAAATTAAATACCGTTTCTTGTCAAGAAATTCCAATCAATCAAGCATCCCTATTTCCGTGATTTTATTTAGAGTTCTGGGAAGATGATGGAGAAATCCGTATGGAGGACGAGCGGGCATGGTTCATCTCCTTGTGAGGAGATGAGAGCGAGGAACGGAATCGAGCGAGTTTTCCACGCTGGGGAAAACTACGCGTGATTTCTAATCACTTTGCAGAACTCGTTCTTGAAATCACGGAAATAGGGATGCTAATCAATCCGTTAATGGATTATTTTTTCTATTTTTTTAATATCACTAGCTCCCTTATCCCTATCGCAATAGCAAACAAGAGAAGGCCGTGTGTGAATTGAAGATAGGCCTGGCCTTCAATTCCAAAGACAAGAGGATACCCCAGGAGTCGGGATATAATCCCCAAAATCAAGCTAATGGCTGCAAAAATAATAAGTAAATCACAAAGTTTTTTCATCATGTCTCTACCCTCCAATGATTTCCTGCAAGTAAAAATATGCCCTTCTTGTCATCTTGTCAAGAGCAACGATTAGACTTAAAACCACCTCTAAAGGGGATAGCCTTAATAAGCCTTCAATGACATCATTTAATATGTAAAATAAAAAAATGGGATTATGATAGAATAAGTGAAATAATGTTGGATTGGAGAGATAAATGGAAGCCGGTGAATATTTCACAGAATTGGAAGCTGTATACAACCAGATTCCTCCACAGACTTGTTTAAACTGTCAAGAATGCTGCGTATGCAAACTGGCCTGCACTGCAATAGAGTATTTGTATATAAAAAAATATATTAAAGAAAATTTTACAGTTGAGCAAAATAACTCTCTCGAGAAAAGAGTTAAAATGAACTACTTTATAGAGACACAATTTGGACAAAAAAAAGGCAAGGTCCGATGTATGCCCTGCTTTTTTATGGAGAAGAAAAAGAGAAAATGTTTGATTTATCCAGCCCGTGCATTTCTTGCTAGGATATACGGATTAAAAGGATTCTGGGGGAGCTGTGGACATGCAAAAATTTCGGACGGCAGGGATTTTGGTCTAAAAGAAGCAAAAAGGCTTGCAAGGGAAATAAAAGATATCTCAGAATCATATCTATTAAAATATGGATTATTTGATAGAAATTGTGATTTTATGCAAAATTGGTTTTATATGGACAAATTTGGAAAAAATGGCCGTATTCCCTTGGGAAATGACAAGCAAATGCTGGATGTCGAAGATATATTAGATCGCCGCCCGCTTTTAGGAGATGGAGAGGGTTACTATGACGTCAATTTTGACCAATTTCTGGACTTAGAATGAAACAATTAAATCCTAAACATACCAACTTTTGGAGTGGAAAAGAAGAAGGAAAAATTGACAATTTTCTATATATTGTACATATTTACGTAAAGGCACAATATGTAGTACAACAAACACGGGTGAATCTCTTATAAGAAATTTAGGATAAAGATGTGCACAGACTAAAATTTTTCCTTAAAAAAATTTTTTATTATCGAGATATTAAACTTCATTTTTACATATTTTTCGCGTCTTTAAAATTCCCAATTTCCCTTTTCCCGGAACAAAAGAAGGGATCTCTTCACCGGCTCAATCAAATAGTCGGCTCAAAGAAGATAATAGAAGACAAAAATAAAATATCCCGTTATGTCAGCTTATATTTTACTCTTTTAGGAAAATTAGGTTTCAGGAATACCTGTTTGACCCGGTCAGCGCTTCTCTGTTATGTACTGAGAAAACATGGATATAATGCCCAAATGAATTTCGGCATAAAAACAGATCCTGAAAGAGATAACATTGACCCGTCTTTTTTGGGACACTGTTGGGTGAGTATGGTCAATGATAATCATAAAGAGAAGGATTATGACACGCTTAGTCAATATCCATTAGGTCAATGAAAAATACGCCATATCCAAAAATCCTGATCATCAATCCCCCGCTCTTTAATCCTTTGGACCGGAGAAGGAGTGAAGCCTTGGGAATCGCTTATATCGCCTCTTTTTTAAGAGAAAAGGGATACGGCATAGAGCTGTTGGATGCCAATCAAAAAGAGACGATCAAGAATGAGGAAATCATTAATTATGTTCTCGAGGG
>JAUWVG010000123.1 GCA_030617525.1 Candidatus Aminicenantota bacterium
CTATTTGAGAGATCCTTAATGAGGAGAAGTGCAATTTGAACGTCGTGAAAGCGATACAGAACCAGAAAAATCCACAGAAAGGATTTTCATTAATTGAAGTATTGATTGCTATTTTTATCCTTGGGATTGTATCTGTAACTCTTATCAGTGTGTTTATTTATGGATTTAACGTCGTTTTTAAAACACGGCAGGTATTTATGGCCACTCAGATTGCTCAAGAAGAAGTGGAACTGGTCCGGAATATGAATTATGACGATATCCTCTTGTTGGGATCTACATATACCCATGACAGCCTATCAGAGCTTGTCAATGGAGCTGGTGCGTTATCCATCGAAAGTGGGCCGGGCGATGATATTAAAAAATTGACTGTTTCCGTAACATGGGACTATCAGGGAACCAACATGAGAAAGGATGTCGTGACTTTTGTCACAAGAGAGGGAGTGAATAAGAAGTGACTAATATTGCTCATGCCATAAAGCTTTCTCAAGAAGCCGCAAAAAAGAGAAAACACATGCGGGGTCTCTCTCTGATTGAGATTTTAATCGGGATGGTTCTTATGTCTATTGCGGTTCTGGCACTCTTTTCTCTTTACAATTCCGGTCAGAAATATTTTACCAATCAGGATGCCCGGGCAGATATTCTTAATGACAGCCGGTTGACTTTGACTATGCTCAGCCGGGACATTAAAGAAGCTGTTCAGGTTGTCCCCGGCCCAGTTGATGTGGGCGGGACTATCTATTCCACTTCAGCCAACTGTCTTGTCCTCAAAATTCCATCCGTAGATGCCGATGGTCTGATCATTGATATTGACAGCCATTTTGACTATCTGATTTACCGGGTGAATCCAAACAATTCCAAAGAATTGCAGAGAGTTGTCGAAGGCAAAGATGGAGTTTCTTCCAGGTTGGACGGGAACAAGCTGTTGACCGGCAACATCGAATCGCTCGTGCTGACTTTCTTGGATACTGACGGTGTAACCGTAACCGACTATGCGGAGTCGGCCATTGTTGATGTTGCCCTTACAGTACTCAAGAAGGGTATTCAGAGGACATACCAGGAGACGATGAATACTCAGACCAAACTCAGGAACAAAGTGGTGACGTAAGAAAAAGGATGATGTTAAGTGAATATCTTCTTTTTGTTTGAAAACGGAAAACGGAATTTAGACAGTAGATAGCCAACAAGGGGCAAATATCCCGGCAGCGTTCCCAACAGGTACCTGGCCTCATAGTGGAAGAACATGTGGAGCAGGAGATAATAGCAGGGAATATGGAAGAAAAATAAAGCTGTTTTCCATTTTTTCTCCCGGACAAGTAAAACCATGGCTGCAAGAGCTAAAGGGAAAAGCAGAGAGATCGACAGTGTCCCAAGTATCATTCCGAGAATACGCATGGGATAGGTGCGGGCATAGTCCATAAAACCTGCTTGGGGATTATTCGAACGAAATGTACTCCAGCTTTTTTCCATGGTGCAGTCACCCGCATTGGCATAAACGAGAAACATTCCAAACAGAAGTTTTTTTCCTGTGTTGAGGACATACTTCACGGGATGTCTTTTGACATGGTCTAAAAATTCTTGTTTACAGATGGCTTCGATAGTCAAGCCGGTGGTTGCGATTTTCTCATCAAAATAGTCTTTAAACCGTTCCTCCTGAGTCGAATAGAAGGCATCGATTTTAGTGCCCAGCCAGAAGCGGTACCAGAAATAAGGTTTAGGAATCTGAAGATTGTCTTTATGTTTCTGGACAAAAGAATTGTGTGGATAAACCAGAAGACCCACGACAACGGCGGCTATTAACAGAAAAGAAACACCAACTTTCCATGGAATCCGCCTGAGGATCATGAGAAAAACGACAAGAAAAAAGGGATAGAGAACAATGGAGGGCATGAAGTGATATCCCAGACCCGTTAAAAAACAAATGCAGAGGAACCAGATGATTTTTTTTCTTTTCTGAAAAAATATTAAACTTCCTAAAAGAGTAATGGCCAGCATAATGTAGAGGTTGAAGATGTCTTTATAGGGAACGATGCTGGCTCTAATCTCGAAAAAAAGAATTGAGAAGACAAAGACACAAAGGAAGGCGGATTTTTGTTCAAAATATTTTTTTGTGAGGAGATACAGACCCAAAGCCACCACTACATCGAAAAGAATTTGAGCGACTTGAGCGAAAATCCAGAGTTTGATTCCTGAGAGCAGCCACAGGAATGCGAGAAAGAAAGCGTATCCCGTGACATCTTTAACGTAAGGAATCAAAAGGGGAGACACAAGGATATAATGCTCTGGATCGATGAGGTTTGAAGGTCGTAAAGGGTCAACGCTCTGCGGGGGAGATTCGAAAGTCTTGATGCCTTGACCATCCAGAATATTCATGGCGACATAAGACTGATCGAAGAGAGTGGAAGGACCCAGGAACACCTGATCGTGAAAGAGCCCCAGAAAGATAACCCTGACGATCAGGACAAAAAAGAGTAAAACAAAGAGTGAAGCCTTTGAGCTTAGTGGATTTTTAGGCATGAATCTTTTTTCTCTTTTTAAGAGACTTATGAAGAGATTTGATCCGAAATAAATCCTTAAACATTTCCACAGAGCTGCTGAAGACATGGACACGGCTTTCCGGAGAGTTTCTCCAGACAACTGGCAATTGTTTAATGCTGTATCCCAGTTTTTGGCTGACGAACAGAGCTTCAACATCAAAACAAAATCCATGGAGTTTGATCCGGTGAAAAATATCCAGGGCGGACTGCTTGTGAAAAAGCTTAAATCCGCACTGTGTATCTCGAATGCCTCGAAAAACCAGGAGCTGAACAAATAGATTGAAAGTCTTGCCCATGTACTCTCGAAAAAATGACTGACGGACTTGGATCTTTGATTCAGGCAGGGCGCGGGAGCCTATCAAAACATCGAATTCATCTGCCAATGGCAAAAAATTATCAAGTTCCTCGATGGGAGTAGAGAGATCGGCATCTGTAAAAAGAATCAGTTGTCCTCGGCTGTGAAGGATGCCTTCTCTGACGGAGTATCCCTTCCCTATATTCTCAACACGGTACAAGAGGCGGAAGTTGGGCCAATTCTTTAAAGATTCTTTGGCACATAAATCGGTCAAATCGGTACAGCCGTCACTGACAACAATGATTTCGCTTGAATAGTTCTGCCGATCCAGATAGTCCCGGATTTTCACAAGCGTATTTGCGATACGACTGTCCTCATTATAAGCCGGGATCACGATTGAGAGAAAAATTTCATCCTTTTGGTTTTCGCTCAATGTGTTTGATCCTGAAAAGAGATCATTATATCGAAATTGCCGCTTAAAGGCGATGGATGAGTATTAGCATTCCTATTTCCGTGATTTTTTTAGAGTTCTGGGAAGATGATGGAGAAATGACTGAAGAAAAAATCTGAAGAGGATGGAAAAAGCGACATCCGAGGATTTAGCCTTACCGCATTGTTCTTAGAGGGGAGCCGGCCGTGTCAGCGTTAAAAATCCGAGTGGAGCGCTTCCACCTTTTCAGATTTTTTCTTACGTAATTTCTAATCGACTTGCTAGTTTACATAACTCGTCTTGAAATCACGGAAATAGAAATGCTTTTTACATTTTTTATTGACTTTGATCCTGATAAATTGATAATAATAAAAGCCTAGTATATCGGGTAATTTTATATGAATATTAAAAGGCAGAAAAAATGAATAAATTCTGGTTTAAACCGGGTTTAATCGTTCTGTTCTTTGTCCTGATTCTGTTCAGCTCCCTATTAGTGATTGGCCAACAGACAGCCGACAAAGACAAAATGCAAATCCAGGTCCCTCCTCCTCCTCTCAATGAAGATACATTCCCCTGCTCCATGTGCCATGGCGATATGGAGACCAATCCGGAACGGCGGGAACTCGTGGATTTTCATGAAAACATCGTGCTCAAACACGACGAAGAAAACCGGTGGTGTATGGCTTGTCATGACGACAAAAACCGGGATATGCTGCACTCAGCCAGCGGCGAACTTATCGATTTCAGCGAATCTTACAAGTTGTGCGGACAGTGTCACGGGCCTAAACTCAAAGACTGGGAAGCGGGGATTCACGGCAGAAGAACCGGCCAGTGGAATGGTGAGAAAAAGTATCTCTTGTGCGCCCACTGCCATAACCCGCATTCTCCAAAATTTCCACACTTAAAACCTGAACCTGCCCCAATAAAACCGGGAAAAAAGAAATGAGCATACAAAAAACAACATTCTCACCCAAGAAAGTTGACAGGCGGTCATTTCTCAAAGCCGCGGCAGCAACATCCTCTGCAGCCGCGCTCGCCGCATGTGGGGATAAAGCCGCTATCGAAGAATTTCTCCAAAGAGATTTTCGGTCGCTGTCTAAAGAAAAGATCGCTAAGATTATCGAGCGCCTCGAAGCTGAATACGCACAAAAATACGGAAAGGCATTTACCGTATCGACAAAAGAGCCAATCCCCGAGACATTTTTTGGCTATGCCCTCGATCTCTCCAGATGTATCGGCTGCCGGAAATGTGTTTATGCCTGTGTAGATGAGAACAACCAGTCCCGTGATCCCCAACTCCATTGGATCCAGGTTCTGGAAATGGAAAAGGAAAAAGGTGTCGACTTCATCGATGCCAACCTCTATTACGACCATGAAGAAGTCCCTCACGAAGGCCATTTCTACGTCCCGATAGCCTGCCAGCACTGCAAAAATCCTCCCTGTGTCAAGAGCTGTCCCGTTGGGGCGACATGGACCGATTCGGACGGCATTGTCGTTATCGATTACAACTGGTGTATAGGCTGTCGCTGCTGTATGGCCGCCTGTCCCTACGGCGCCCGGCATTTCAACTGGGGAAGGCCCACACTCCCAGCCGAGGACGCCAATCCCAACACTCATTATTTGGGCAATCGGCCCCGTATGAAGGGTGTTGTAGAAAAATGCACCTGGTGTATCCAACGAGTCCGGGAAGGCCGATACCCGGCGTGTGTGGAAGCTTGCCCCGTAGGCGCACGAAAATTCGGGAACCTTCTAGATAAGGACAGCGAAATCCGCTACATTCTCGAAAACAAGAGGGTCCTCATTCTCAGAGAAGTTCTGAATACACAGCCAAAATTCTATTATTTTTATAGTACCTGATTTAGGTATGAGGTGATACGGTGAAATTTATCCGTTTTTTAAAAGAAAGTTTTCAAATCGTAATCAAGGGAAGCCCGCGGTACTATACATGGCTGGCTTTTTTGTTCATTTTGATCGTTTGGGGAGCTTCGGGCTACATCCAGCAGCTCAAGCACGGACTGTTGGTAACGAACATGAGAGATCCCGTATCCTGGGGATTCTATATCGGGAATTTTACGTTTCTGGTAGGAGTGGCGGCGGCCGCTATCCTGCTGGTCATTCCGGCCTATATCTACAACTGGAAGCCCATCAAGGAGGTTGTCCTCTTCGGAGAACTGCTGGCCATATGCGCTATGATCATGGTCATACTTTTTGTCATTGTTGACATTGGGAATCCTACACGTCTGTGGCACATGATGCCGTTCCTGGGGAAACTAAACATCCCTCAATCCCTCCTGGCCTGGGATACAGTCACTCTTCTCGGCTACTTTATACTGAACTGTTTTATCGTCGGTTATCTGCTCAACTCCCTCTTTTATAAAAAGGAATATAACAAAAAACTGTTGACTCCCCTGATCCTTCTCTCCGTACCCGTGGCCATCAGCATCCATACCGTCACCGCCTTCATCTACAACGGTTTTGCGGGTCGCCCCTACTGGAACAGCGCTCTGCTGGCGCCGAAATTCCTCGCATCGGCATTCTGTTCCGGTCCTGCCGTCCTGCTCATCCTGTTCCAAATCTTGAAAAAAACCACAAATTTTGAGATCAAGGACGAAGCCATCTGGAAGATTGCCGAACTCATGGCCTACGCCATGTTCATCAACCTGTTCTTTTTCTTTGCAGAAGTGTTTAAAGAAATCTACTCCAATACAGAACATGTGGTTCATCTGAAGTATCTGTTTGTTGGGGTTGGCGAGAACAAGGATATCGTTTTCTATGGATGGGCCTCCCTAATCATCAGTATAGTGGCGTTTTTGCTGTTCTTGATACCTAAAACCCGAAAAAATCCCATCACGCTGAATATCGGCGCTGTTTTGATTTGGTTTGGTGTCTATATTGAAAAAGGAATCGCCCTTCTGATTCCCGGATTCACTCCGGATACTATGGGACAGGTCTACATTTACCGGCCATCCATAACCGAAATTAAAATCGCCACAGCCATTTTCGCCATCGGATTTCTCATCTTCACAGTAGTGACAAAGATCGCCATCGCCATTAATTTTGAAGGCTTTAATATCGACACCCTGAAAAGAAAAAAAGCGACTTCCGCTTAATAATTAGGGCCTGTAATAATTGGGGACAGTCCCCACTTTTTTTGAGAAAAGTGGGGACTGTCCCCAATTAATTTAAAGCCCCGCCCCAAAAAAATGCAACGGAATTTTATAAGGGGCGTTTAAGACTATAGAAAAGAAAATGCTAAAAAAATAGCATAACATGTTGACAAAAGGTGCACTGGGTGCTATATTTTTAGCATTCTAAAATATTAGCATGATTTTCAACAGGCCGTAAGCAGGAGAGATATATGAAATTTCTGAAAAACCTCAGCCGCAGAGAAAGGCAGATCATGGACATCGTCTATGAAAGGAATGAGGCTACGGTGGCCCAGGTTCTCGAGCTGATCCCAGACCCTCCAAGCTACTCGACTGTCAGGGCACTGCTCAGAGTGCTCGAAGAAAAAGGACATTTGAAACACTCTCAAATTGGCCCGCGCTACATCTATTTCCCCACTCTTCCCCATGAAGA
>JAUWVG010000418.1 GCA_030617525.1 Candidatus Aminicenantota bacterium
GCTTGAGCCGGTTGCGGATGGCCACGCCGTAGGCACCCTCGCGGAGCCGCACGATGGCCAGCAGGATGTATTCCTCGGAACGGGAGATGAATTTCTTGGTCATGTTCGCCTCATTTTTCCTACAATGTAGTATATATAAACCGGGATGTCAAGCTTTTTTTTCTACATTGTAGGAAAATAACTCAAAAAGGCTGAAGGTCGCCTCTCAACCGGGATAAAAATCAGCGGATGCAGGGCATAGTCTGTCTCCCCCCCCGGCGGATCTGCCCCCAAATTTATAAGAATTTGGTTTTAACGCCTGCCGTGCTTTACTCTCTTTTTTGTCCAATTTCTCCCCTCTGACATCCCTTACAACCTATATCATAAAGAAAAATTGTGGTCAAACACAGAGAAATCTGAGAAATCTGGAGAAGAGATAAACTCACGGAGAATATTATGCAGAAAGCTCAAGAGGATGCAGACTTCATCCCCTAAATTATGAATCACACGATTTCCGGTGCTCAGAAATATTCCTCTCTCTCCTCGGCTGCCATCAGGAGTTCCTGCTGGACAACTTGGGGTGGAGGAGGACGTTCGGCATATTCAAACCAAGCGATTCTATCCCGGTGGAGCCAGGCAAGGGCTGTCTATTGATATTGAGTGAAGGCCAGTGACACCCGATAGGGATAGAAAATCAAGATGATGTCCCCACCATTTATAATACTACAGATTTATGGAATTTGTTCTTTTTGTTTATTCATACCTCAATGCATCAACCGGGTTGGATGTAGCAGCCTTAAGAGCCTGATAGCCAACGGGGAGAGCGGCAATAACCAGGGAAAGCCCACCGGCCAAAATGAAAAGCACAACACTAATGCCTGTGCGGTAAGCGAAATTCTCCAGCCATTTGTGCATGACATAATAGGCGATAGGCCAGGCAACAATATTTGCCAGCAGTACCCAATGGGAAAATTTTTTCGACAGTAGAAGGATGATACTCCCCACAGAGGAACCCAAGATCTTTCGAATGCCGATTTCCTTGGTCTTCTGCTCAGCTGAAAACGCTGACAAACCGAATATACCCAAACATGAGATGAATATCGCCAGTATGGCAAAATAGGTGAAAATCTTCCCCAGCTTCTGCTCTGATTGGTAAAGGGCGCCTAGACCCTGGTCGAGGAAATCATATTCCACAGGATAGTTCGGTGCATTCTTTACTAAGGTTTCCTGAATATATTTCATGGTGTCTGGGATATTGACAGAATTGATTTTGACAAAGATATATTTGAGTGCGTTTGTGGAGAATCTCGGATTGATCGTGAAATAGTGGGGCATGATCTCTCTGTGGAGGGATACATGATGGAAATCTTTGACAACGCCTATGATCTGTCCTTCTTGACCCCAAAATTTGAGCCGCTGTCCGATTGGCGATTCCATACCCATATATTTTGCAGCGGTTTGATTGATGATAAAATTTTTTCTATCCGAGATATTGGCTCTGTCAAAGCTCCGGCCTTCCTGGATCTCCATTTCAAAAAGCTCGATGAAGTCCGCATCTGTGATGGAGTACCTGATATGCGGGATAAAGTCGGGATCTTTGGCATCCCATTCGACACCTTGAGTTTTGTAATCATCGTTGTAGGGGACAGCCTGGCCTGCAGAAACGACGAGGATGTTGGGATTTCGCAGAAGCTCATTTCTGAAGATCGGATAACGTCTTTTCAGGTCTGTGTTGAAAGGGAGTTTCAAGACATAATCTGTGTTAATACCAAGGGGCCTGTTCTGGACATAGTTCAACTGTTTAAAAACCACTGCCGTACAGACAATGAGCAATATAGAAATAGTGAATTGCCCGACGACCGAGACGACCCGGAACAACGATCGGTTGTTTTTGAAGTGAAGAGAAGCCCTAAAAGTATCCACAGGCTTTATCCTTGTAAGAAACAGTGCGGGGTAGCTCCCTGACACAATCCCCACCATAAAAACTAGGCCAAACAGAAAAATATATAAAGTAGGAGTTTGTGTTGAAAAAAACGTCAAATGTTTGGATGTGAGGTTGTTAAGAACGGGAAGGGCCATCTTGACAAAAAAAAGTGATAAAATCAGTGAAAACGAAGACATGAAGGTGGATTCTCCCAGGAATTGATAGATGAGTTGCGCCTTCTTGGCGCCCACAACTTTGCGTAAACCCACCTCTTTTGCGCGGCTGCTGAAACTTGCAGTGGCCAAATTCATATAATTGATGCAGGCGATAAAAAGGATAAACACCGCGATCACAGAGAAGATATAGACATAAGTCATCCGGCCGAAAGACAGATGGACTTTGGTCATCGGCATAATATCGACATTTAATGTCCCGGAGAAATTGTGTGGATAATGTGTGTTAAAGGCGCCGACGATCTTGTCTCTGAAGTTGTCGATGTGGACATTATTGTCCATAAGGACAAAGGACTGATCCTTCCAATTCCAGTTGGTGGCCATGTCATCTTCCAGGGGGGCCAAAAAATCAAACTGGATGTGGGAGTTGGAGGGCAGCCGGACGACACCTGTGACGATCAAATCTTCACGGTTGTTGAAGGTCAATTTCTTGCCCATGGGATTGTCTTCACCGAAATATTTTTCGGCGATCTCCTCTCTAATAATAAGGGAATCGGGATTTTGGAGTGCTGTATCAGGATCTCCATGAATAAAGGGAAAAGTGAACATGGAAAAGAAACATGGATCAACAAGAATGAAATTGTCTTCATAGAACTTGACCTGCTGGCCGTTTTGGCGTTGATATTTGAACGAACAAGTCATTGTGTCCAATTCATATATCCGTGTGTATTCAAGGATCTCCGTGTATTCTGAAGCCAAGGCAGGTGCAAGAGCGTAGGGGACATTGTAATCCACGATATCATTGGGGTGGGTGATGGTGAGCAGATAGAGTTCATCCTTGTTAGTGTGGAATTTATCGTAACTTAACTCATCCTGCACCCATAGGGCGATCAAGATAAAACAGGCCATGCCTACAGCAAGTCCTAAAATATTAATAGTTGCGGCTAACTTATTTCGAAGAACGTTTCTTACAGCAATCTTTAAATAATTCTTAAACATTGTTGCACTCCAGTACAGCATATTTTTTATAAAAGAAGGTATGGATATAATAATGGTCTTCCAGTACCAGAGAAGGGCATGAGTTTTTCCCCGGTTTTTGAATAGGGAGGTATATTCTTCTTCAAAGTCGCCGATGATCGCCGATTGGGTCCTTCTGTTGGCGAGGAGTTTGAGGAGTCCTTCAGCGATCTTTGGAGGTCTGCTCTT